>JAUWBH010000177.1 GCA_030605085.1 Promethearchaeota archaeon
ACGTTAATGATAGGAGAAATTTATCGAGAACCCTATAAGGTTATAGATGGTCGGCAAATAGACGCCTTAACTCAAAAAAAGAATTACTCCGATAAATTAAACACTGCTATAACAACGCTCAAAAAATATAAATCTGAAATAATAGCGTTTGCTAAAGTTTTTCTCGAACATCCCGAATTAGGAAAAGCCTGTCGTGCAAACATGGAATGGCTCAATAAACGCGTGAAAGCGCCCTTTAAAGCAAGTTTGAATCGTCAGGGGCTCGATCACATAGTAAATCGCATGCAATTACAGCTTGGAGGCGAAGTGCGCAATTTTATTAATTAAGAAAAAATCATTTATATATACACAAGATTTAGGAATTAATCATAAATTAAGAAAAATAAAAAAATTAGCGAGTTAATTTTGAATTGTCAAGTAATTTTTAAGTTAAAATCTTAAAATTTATATTTTTGAATTTTTATCAATATAATAGAGTATTGAGGAGTATAATAATTCCAAAGGGGATTTAGATATCATCATCGTTTAAATTAAAAGTAGTAGCTATTGGACCATCCGAGCCGGGAAAAGAATATTTCTTTAAAAATTGTAACCAAATTCATAATTCCTTTGCTAGAGATTATAAATTAACTGTAGGTGTTGACATTAAAACTGCGGAGTGTGTATATGAAAATGGAACTTATATTACAATGAGTATATGGGATATTTGGCCAAAAGGAAGATTTCAATTTATAATCCCAACTCTTCTTAGAGGTGCTACTGGATGTTTAATATTTTTTAATATTATGAAATGTCCAATCAATGATTTAGATTATTGGATAAGTCTCTTTAGAAGTTATGCAGGAGAAGGTCCTATAATATTAGTAGGTACAAATTTTAATTTAAACGACGAATTAAATTACGAAGAAATCTATAATTTTGTTGAAACAAACCATCTTAATGGATTTTTTCTATTACCTGATCAAGTAGATCTTATTCTTGATGAATTAGGAAGAAAAGCGTTAGAATGTCGTAGATCAAGACCTAATATTACTTCAAACAATCGTGTAATTGGTAAAGAAAGAGGATTTTTAAATAAATTTTTTGATTTCTTTTCAACATGTCCAGTTTGCCAGGGTAAGAATCATAAAAGTCATTTGCATGAGTTTTATTTTAGCGCAAATCCTAATTTAAAACAATTAAAGGAAAGATTGGTAGCATTAATAGAAGAATCGGAAAATTTTGAAGAAGTTTATGTAAATAAGATAAAAATTGGTATTCCATGTTGTTCTTGTTTTGATAAATTTTTTTCTTAATGAATTAAGGTAAAGAAATTATGGCAACAAATGTATATATAAATTTTTTAACATTCTAATAAGTGATTATGTCAAATCCTAGATCTGAAGGCTTTTTAAGTCTTAAAAAGAGAAGAATTAGGGAAGTATTTCAAAATATAGGAGATTACATAAGTGGTATATTCGATGTCCATGACGATTACATTCAAATGAGACTGCCTGTCGAGAAGATCACTAAGGAATTTGAAGATTCGTTAAAAAATAAAATCGAACATAAATTTATACACGCTGAAATCCGGGAAGCTACTAAAAACGATATTAAGAGTATAAAAAATATGTACGATCAAGCATGGCCTTCGTCTCCAATGCCATTTAGACCTATGCAGCAAGAAAAATTATTTAAAATTTTTAAAGATACTAAAACTGTCTTTTTAATTGCGAAGGTCGATTCCACTGATGGAGGGTTTATTCTTTTAGATTTGGAAGGAGGAACAGAAAAAATAGGTATAATTGGAGGATTAGGAATATTACCAGAATTTCAACACCAAGGTTTGGGCACAATTCTAGGATTAACTGCTTGGAACTACTTTAAAGAAAAAGGTGTCAAGGAGCTTAGATGTGAAGTTCATCTAAAAAATAAAATTTCGTTAGCTTTTATTAAGGGCCTTGGTTTTGAAGAATATTTCAAAGACGATTATTACCCTCAAAGATATAAATAAACACTTGTAATAATACATTTTATTATAAATAATTTAATAACTTAAGAGGATTTTAAAATGAATTTAAGTGAATTGAAACATATTTTAGTGGTTGGAGCGGGCACTATGGGGCATTCCATAGCACAAGTTTATGCTCAGTCTGGATTTGAGGTGGAATTAGTCGATTTAAATGATGCGATTTTAAACAATGCAAGTAATCAAATAAAAGCAAATTTGGATACTTTAGCAGATTTAGGTCGCTTATCCAACGATAAGATTAAAGCTATTATTGACCGTATCCATTTTTCTACGGATCTCGCTAAAGCAGCTAAAAACTCAGATTTAGTCGTGGAAGCCGTGAGCGAAGTCCCCGAAATAAAAAAAAAAGTTTTTTCCCAATTAGATGAGCTTTGTTCTGAAGATACAATTTTAGCTAGCAATACCTCAACATTAAATATTTTTATGATTGTAAAAATTAAAAATCTTAAACGGTTAGTGATTCATCATTGGTTTGCCCCACCTCACATTATCCCTTTAGTTGAGATTGCAGGTGGACGAAAGACTTCTCGAGAAGTAATTAATTTATCTGTAGATTTGATGAAAAAACTCGGAAAAATACCAGTAGTGCTGAAAAAGTTTATAGAATCTTGTATCGTCAACCGGATTCAAAGTGCCATTAATTCAGTAATTTTCGAACTTTTAATAAAAAAAATTGCAACTCCTGAGGATATTGATACAGCAATAAAAAATAGTTTAGGGGTACGACTTCCAATCGTGGGTGTCGTTCAATCTTTAGATTTCACAGGACTTGATTTAGTTTCTGACATCATAAAGAGTAAGGGGGGAGTTCTTTCTATAATCCAAGATAAAGTAGATCAAGGAAACCTTGGGGCAAAAACTGGTAAAGGCTTTTACGACTATGGAGGACGGAGTGAAGTGGAAATACTTAAAAAGAGGGATACTCTCTACTTTAAAATACTTGATTATCTTGAGCAGTTAAATGCTTTTGAACCAATATAGATTGTACATCAATATTTAATTATTTCTTTTTTTAAATATAAAAATAAAAAAAACTCAAATAATTAGGATTTTTTTTCAATAATTATAAAATCCTTTCTTGGTTTTTATCCCAAGTTCACCTTTATCAACCATATCTTTAAGCGCCTGTGGTGGTTTATCTTTAGGATCTCCACTCTCATTATAATAAGACATTTCAATATCATATACCACATCAAGACCAATCGCATCCATAAGTACGAAAGGTCCGAATTCCATGCCTGTAAATATTTTCCACGCTGTATCAACAGTTTCAATATCAGCATGACCCTCTGCCCAAATATTTAAGGCGTCCTTCTTTATAGCCCGCCATATTCTGTTGAAAACAAAGCCAAAACACTCCTTTTTAACTACGAGTGGGACTATTTCAATACTTTCAAGCCATTTTTTCCCTTTTTCAAAAGATTCGTCGCTAGTTTTGGTACCTCTCATAATATCCGCCATAGGTGATCTAGTAAGGTTATAAAAGTGAATGTTTAGCACTTTATCTTTTCGCTTCACAGCACTCTCAATTTTTGAAACGGGTATTGAAGAGCTATTTGTAGCAATAATTGCGTGAGTTGGGGCGGCTTTATTACTTTCTTTATATTTTCTTAAAAAAGGTCATAAGCAAGCATTCTTGTTGCTTTTAATAGTTACGGGGATATCGATTCTACTAATGCTTACTCTATCAACTGCGGTGTTTATGGGTGAACGTGAATATGCGGTAATGGTATTTAGTGTAGTTTATATATTAGCACCCCTGTTTTTACTTATGTACGCTGCTCGCGATGTACGAGACAATCCGATTGAAACTCCCCCCACACCTAGAATTAAAAGGAAAAATCTTTTATACATCGTTGCCACAATCTCTACTCTTTTAGCATTGTTTTTTATCTTATATTCATATTTCGCGATATCATATGCTGAAACAATTGCGTCCCTAATGACCGAAGATGAAAACGAAATTAGTTCTCTTGCCACCTCAGTTGTTATTATTGGATACTTTTTCTTAGTTGTTTCCATCATTTTACTCGTTGGTTCAATAGGGCTTTTCTTTAAAATTAATTTCTGCCGGTATCTTGTAATTTTAATTTGTAGCTACATGCTTATATTCGCGTTTCCATTAGGGATTGCCATGTTCTTATGCGAGAAAAATGTAAAATTATTATTTGGTAAGGAGGATTAATTTTTAATTTTTAAATATTTTTTTCTTTTTTTTTCAAAAGTTTGCATAATTAAATGATTCAGATAATTGTTTTTTGTCTAAACGTAGAATAATTCCATGTGAAGAACAATGGTTATAGTTCTGTTTATTAAATTTTCAATATTTAAATTAAATAATTTTTTAAAAAAATAAAAAAACTGGTGTTAAAGAACAATGCCAACTTTTGGTCACATTTTCTACGGTTTATGTTTACTTATTCCAATACTGTATTTTACAAAAGAAAAAGAATTTAACTATAAAATCGCTTTCATTTTTCTCGCAAACAATATATTTGGACCTGATATCGTACACCTTTTTTTTATAACACCATTTCACAGTATTTTAGGCTTTCTTATTCTTGCAATTCCACTATCGTTATTCTATTCTTATACTTCCAGATTTTCGTTAAGAAAATCCGGCAAAAATTTTTTTCCATTAAAATTTGTAGATGATGGAATTAGAGAGATCAATTGGAAGAATTCTTACTGTGTTACCGCAGCTGGAGGTATTTCCCATTTTTTTATAGATCAATTTTATCATTTCGAAAAAGAAATGTGGATATGGCCTGGGATAAGCATTCATCACGACGAGATGCTTGCGTGGGGAGGCCCCGCTTACCATGTTGTTGATCCTTTAATGATCATAGGATTTGTAATCGTTATAAGTACGATTTTGCTCTCTTTATACTTTTTCAGGAAAGGATATAAAGAAACACTTAAGATGTTTTTAATAGCTACTGGATTATCGATTTTTTTAATGCTTTTTGTATCAACGGCTGTATACAGTGGTGAACGCGAGTTCGGTGTAATGGTACATTGTGTTGTTTATGTATTCATACCACTCTTTTTACTCATGTACGCTGCGCGCGATGTTCGAGATAATCCGATTGAAACACTTACCGAGCCAAAAATTAATAGAAAAGCTCTTATAAATATCACTGCAATTATTTCCATATTTTTTGCTCTATTCTTAATTATATATGCATTTTTCGCGCTAACATATGTGGAGACTCTTGTCTCATGCATTGGTGATAATAAAACGCAGAGTGTTGAAGATATAGCTTTTTCAGTTATCATCATAGCGTATATATTTATTTTTCTAGCAATAACTTTACTCATAGGGGCAATAGGGCTTTTTTTTAAAATTAATATTTGTCGATACCTCGTCATTGCCACAGTTATTTGCTGCTTTATTTTTGCATTTCCCTTAGGTATTGCCTTATTCCTATGTGAGAAAGATGTAAAAGCCTTGTTTGGTAAGGAATCAGAGGATTAATTTTCAATATTAAATTTTTTTATTTTATTTTTCTTTTAGTTTAGATCTCGGCTTATTCTAATTTTTAGTACCCTTTATTGGAACTTCAGAAGTATCGATAAACTTATTTTTAAGAACTTTTATGTTATTTACGAAAAAAATCTTTTTAAAATTTTTATTTAGAAAGAAGTGCTCTAAAAATGCCAGAAGGATTAGTTGTAGTGAAATGGGATGGTGAAACTGGTGCCGAAATCATAGCGGAATATCCCAAAGAAATTAATGTAACTGATAAAATAATAATGCAAGTGATAAGCTCACATGAGTATATCGGAGAGGCTGGAATTTTAAGCTTAATGGTTGACACATCTAATATTGTGTCTTATTACACAGGACCTGAAAATAACTATTACCTTCTTTTGTTTTTAGGTTTAGAAGACAACCCAGACGCTTATAAAGGATGTATAGCGGATGCTTCCCGGTTAATACTTCAAAACCTTGAGGATGAAGCTTATTTACGCTTCGTTCCCTCGCTTTTCCAACGAATATCTGCTTATCCGTCTTATAACGAAGAACAACTCCTTGCCATGACTTACCACGACGATATTAAGAGAATGGTTATCAACAGGCTTAGAAACGAGGGTGTAATCTCTAAATCTGAATTGAGAATATGGATAAAAGATATTTACAAATATGGATTTGCCGATATTGATGGAGTGTTAGTTGATTTATCTAATCGGGATCTAATTAAACAAGCTTCGGTTAAAGGAATGAGTTCAAAATTTATTTTCCTTATTAACGATCTTTTAATAGCGAGGGTACCACCCAAAAAACTTCTAAAAAAAACTTCTAAAAAGGGTTTGCCTGCAAATCTCGTAGAGATATATCGCAATCAATGCAAAGCTTATTTCCAAAATTATCGCTTCTCAGAAGAAAGTGCTCTTGAAATCGTAAAAATTGTCGTCAATCCCAACAATTACGAAATTTTAAGAGTTCTCAGAAGTATGATTGCCACTAGACAAGAACTGGATAAACTTAAAAAGAAGGGCATTGATAACATAGATGAAGTGTTAAAATGCCTAGAGGAGAATCAGATGATTCATATTTTTCAAGATCATCAAGGTAAAAAATATTTTGCATTACTTTCTGACTTCTATATATCTCTATTCTTTCCAAATTATCTCTTGGATATAGTAAAGCATGAATACGATGAAAAAGCAAAGTCGAATCAGGTGTTGATTGAGTATCTTAAGATTCTTGAATCAGAGTATTTAGAATCGCAAACAAAGGCAAAAGGAAAATATAAAAAGAAACTAGTTTAAATGGTAAAGCTATTTAAATCATTAAAATGTGTTAACATCTATCCCGCGCATTTTCAACAAGGCTTTGATATCACCAGCGAGTAATTCCATTGCAGATTGATTAGATTTGAGGTAAGCGTCCATGTGGGCTAGACCGAGTCCACGCAAGTAAGTTTCTGCCTTCTCAACTGGGCAAAGTTCTGAAAAAGGGCGCATTTTTTCAGCGATAATCTTATCCTCACCTAACATTTCGCTCTGCGTACGGAAAAATTCGTGCACTTCCTCCATCATATCGCAGAAATGGAAATGATCTGCGTTGTTTAGCACAATCATTCTTTTGGGATCTCTCGTTCGATCGAAGAGATCGTGCATAGTTTCTAAAGGTAAAGTTGTATCTCCTTCAGCGACAAGGTATAGCGTTGGTACTTCACGATCCCAATTCAAATTTAGAGATTCGTAACACAAGCGCATGATGTCATCAAAATATGGTGCCCCACCAGCTGGAGCGAGCGGTAGAGCAGCACGGATACGAGCGTCCTTACCTGCTACCATGAGTGAGGTCCATCCTCCGAAGCTGTGTCCAGCTATGCCAATTTTTTCAACATCGATGGAATTAGTTGGTATAGATGTCTTTCCTGCGAGTAGAGAGTTTATCATGAAACTAATGTCTAAGGGTCTATCGACAATGGAGCTATTCGTTGTCGCCACGCGTTCAGCTATCGATGCAGCTACCTTAGTTGTCATATAATTCTCTACTACCTCCCATATGGTGTTTCCTATGTGGTCTGGAGAAGCGATTATGTATCCGTGGCTGGCCAGATGGCAGCAAAAGTGTGTGGTCTGGCGATGGTGCCCGCTAAAGCCATGGGAAAACATCACTAATGGATAGCTTCCCTCCCTGAGCTGTGCGTCACGAACAGCGTCTTGTTTTACGCGGGCGAAGAGGCGATATTTATCCTTTGTTTTATCGTCCAAATCTTGTCCTTTATATACATCGGTTGCGGGATACCAAAATTCGACAGGCAACTTTCGTTCTCGTTCGGAATCAACTAGTTCTTGACTACGAACACCAACTGGGAAAGGTCCCCGACTAAACGGATCGTAGTTATTACTCATTTTTCCCCACTTTTTTTACATTTCATTTTTTATTTATTTTATAGAATATGTAAAATAAATATAAATAAAATTATCTTTCTCGTATAAAATAAGGATATTATGAACGAATATAATTATTTTTAATAGCAAGTCAAAAAAATTATTTTATGTATCCTGAGGCTTTCAATAATTCCGCGTTCAGTATTCCTCCTCCTGCGGCGCCTCTAATAGTATTGTGACTTAGTGAAACGAATTTATAATCAAAAACAGTATCCTGTCTTAACCTTCCAATAGTAACTGCCATGCCTTTATCGTTATCTCTGTCTTTCTTTGGTTGGGGTCTATTCTCGTTTTCTAAGTAAATTATAGGTTGTTTTGGAGCAAATGGTAAATCTAATTCTTGTGGCAAAGATTTGAATTCAGTCCAAATTATGATTATCTCAGCCATCGTTGGAGCTTTATCTTTAAATTTCATGCTTACACAAGCGGTGTGTCCATCAACAACAGGAACCGTTACTTAAAATCTGGACAAATGTGGACATTCATCCAAAAAGGGCGTACGGAACCCCACGACAGACCCTTTAGGTACTGGCGATGAATTGTTTTTGTATGAATTTATTGCGTGGCTTGCTCATGACAATGTTACGAGCAGCGTTTAGATCAGCATCCACTTGATATTTTCCATTCTCATGACACATATGGGAACATGTAAACATCTTACCGCTCCGAACCGCAGTAGGTTTCAAGGAGCTATCAAACACGCATTTTTTAGATGTGTTACGAGCATTGACGAGTTGCAGTTTAATGCCAAGTATCTTTGCTTGAATTTCTACAGCTCTAATGATCTGCGAAAAAAACCAATGAATCTGCCAAAAACCAATATAATGACCAGCATATGCTTTTTTCGAGTGCCGCGACCATTTTAAATCCTCAAACTTGATCTTGCTCACTTCATGGTGCATTGCAATCTGGATGATTTTACTGCTTACTTGGTGTACGATCTCAGTATTGATATTAGTAATTCGCATGTCAAGTGTCTCCCGCACATTTACCAGATATCTATACCGAGATTTTTCTTCATGGTTCATGGGATGTTTGTTTTTAATTTTTTGTATCTCTGATTGAACACCACGCTTTTCCTTGCGAATGTTAACCAATTTCTGCTTGAGATTAGTGTATTTGAGATGCGTGCCTCTCACGAGCTTACCATCTATAGTTAAATCATCTTTTTGATATTCTCGGTTAAGTAAAATACTTCTCTTAATGAAGTTTCCTCTTTCAAGTGTGTTAACCTTTCCTTGAAACTCCATGTCAAAAACATTGCGTTGGCTTAAGAAGTATCTAGCGAATTCACATACTTCTTTCTCATTTTCATGGTGGATGATGCTTAAAGCCCCAAAAACCTTCAAACCTAAATCAATGCCCATCTCAACATCTTTATCTGGAACGAACTGTTGAGTTGCATCCTCTGCCTTTTGTAATGCAAAAGGTAGGTTTAGAATGAGTTTATTGCGGTGTAATTGCACCAATGGGCTTTTTGTCTGCACGGTAAAACCCATCTTCTTATATTTACTTTTTAACTTTTGTATTCTATTATTCTTATCATTTATAGTTAATTGTATTTTTTCTCTTGTTATTAATTGTAACTGTAATCTATTTCGCGGAATGTCTAAAGCGTATCTTTCTTTTTCTACAAATGGAATCGACATCCCTTTAATTTCTGGTAATTTAAGAAGTGTTCTTAATGAATCCTTCACAGATTTGAGTTCATCTACAAGTAATGAATATATACTTGTATCTTTTAAAAATATTTTTTTGAAATATTCTTTGAGCTTATAGAGGATCTTTATTTTAAAATAAGCAAGAGCATCATCTAAAGTTGTTCCTTTAATTTTTATGCGGGGAAAATTGGGCGCAAAAATCTGCTTCGCAAGAACATGATTAGGGTTTTGTAAGAGAGTTTTTATATATTCTTGAGTGACCAATTCAAAAAGGTCTTTTAGATTAAATTGGGGTGCCTTTTTGGAAAATTCATGTAACTTGGAATTTTTAATGAGGTCAAGCTCTTTATCACGTGCTTTTCTAAACTCTGAAATCGTGGAATAGGTAAGATTGTTTGTAATTACATGAATGCCCGTGTATTTATTAATGCGTTCCAATCTTTTTTGAAGCTTTGCGACTCTTTCATGATTGTTCTTATTTTGATATTTCTGGATCTCTGCATTTAGTCTTTTTTTTTATTTAGCGACTCTTAAGGTTCGAGTTTTTATGGTAGAAATAAAACGAGTTAGTAATTTGTCAAATAGAGTTTTTAGCGTGCTATTATCATCTATATCGAGTTCTTCTTTGGTATAATCTTTTATAATGTCTGCGTAGATCTCTTGATAGATATCGGTCATTTTAGCCTTTTGTAAATCCTTTAACCTATTTTTAAAGAACGGATTAATGGTTTTTTGCTTAAGCATTAGGTTTCTAATTTGTAAAAAATGGTTGTTAAAGTAATGGAGTGAGAAAGATTCCTTCCCCTTCCTTTTCTTTTCAAACACATCATTTTGAAGGTTTTGTGAAAATAGTGAAAAAAGTTCAATATCTTCACCTGTGGTAAGAGAGCCTGTCTTGTATCTCATGGGCATTCCAGAAATGAGGTGATACAGAATGTTTTGATGTGCCTCATGACTGCTATCTGAAAGAATAGTGGTAGTAACATCAATGATATTTACGAGATCATGACGTCTAAGGAGCTGATTGCGCACCGCAAGAAACGCATGATCAAGGATAAATCGGGAGATACGCTTATTAAGGCTGTATTTTATGCCGTCATGATGAAAAGTGTGGTCTAGATTATTGAGCTTGTAAAATTCATAGATGTTTTTCTTTTGAGCATGTTTAGTAGTTTTTTCGAAATGCTCTAAAATGTCAACTGAGGGAGCATTTGAATTGAAAGCTTTTTTGAAAAGAAATTCTGTGATTTCATTAGAAAGCTCTCGTGCCCGAATGAAGGCACTCTCTATTAACTCACGCTGTCCTCTATCCTTAGGGAAAAGCCCTACTTTTCTACTTATTATGTGAGAACCTTTCTTTATGGCCAAAAGAGCACCCCTTTTTTATCAGTAGACATCAATAAGAACTGACATATAATCGTTGTAGTCGTCATTGAGCGTGAGAAAGAATAATTAAGTAGTAGTTTCATGTATTATCATCAAATACTTTCAAACCTATTTAAACCTTATAACACTGCTGATTTTTTGAAATTAGGTTTTTTTACAATGTAATGAATCGTATAAGTTCTGAATATTACATCAATTTAAATAATGTCCAGATTTGTCCCGATTTTAGGAAACTAATAGTAATTACCTCGCTATTTGCAGAAAGTTTCAATTGACTCTCATTGAACTCTCTTGAACCATCTTCTCTATTATATATATTTTTTTCGTAATTATATGAATTAATGTCAAAATTCTTAGTTAGATTAAAAATGGAAACTAAAAAAATCACCGACAATGCTAATATCAATCGATAAAGAACTGTTTTTTTCACTATTGAATCACTTCCTTTAACATTGTTTTTACCTTTTCTTGTATTTCTAAAGGCTCTGGTCTTACTTTTTTTCTTTTGTAGGCAACCACGCTAACGCTGCTCGCTATTGCAACAATAGAACACGCAACTATTGTTCCAATAAAGGTGAAATCGTTGTCCATTTCGGAAGAACCAACGAATGAATCAACTAATTCTTTTATATATACTTCCTCGTCGTTAGATAAAATTGTAAGACAATCTAAAATTCCATCTTCCGTGTACTTTTGAACTATTGTATCATCGTATAATTTTAATTTTTTTTTTAATTTACATTTTATCAAAATTTATATGTTTATTATTCCATAAGTGATATGAGATGTCGAAATTATTATTACCCGCTAATATTTACGCTAGATTTCAAGACAAACAAATCGATCGAAGTACAGCGTTAAATTGTATAATAGAAATATTTCTATGGAGGAAATTACGATAAAAATAATCATAGATGTTTTCAATTTTTCGAGATAGTAATGTTGTTCAGAATTTGAGAGGAAATGGCGTGTATTGTATTTTGTCGAGCGAGTGGAGATTGTCACTCATGTTTTTTTTTCTATTTTTAGAAATGATTCATAAAAATCAAATTAAAATAAGAGAGGATTAATTATTTTATAAATCCTTTAGCTTTTAATAGTTCCGCATTCAATATTCCGCCTCCTGCGGCTCCCCTAATAGTATTGTGACTAAGAGCAACGAATTTAAAATTAAAGATATTATCTTCTCGCAATCTCCCTACTGTTACTGCCATTCCCTTGTCGTTATCTCTGTCTTTTTTTGGTTGTGGTCTATTTTCGTTTTCCAAGTAAATTATTGGTTGTTTTGGTGCAAATGGCAAATCTAATTCTTGAGGTACAGATTTGAATTCGGTCCAAATTTTAATTATTTCTTCTTTTGTCGGCACCTTGTCTTTGAATTTCATATTTACACTCGCAGTATGTCCATCA
>JAUWBH010000130.1 GCA_030605085.1 Promethearchaeota archaeon
CCATTTGAAAAGACGGGTAAAATAAGTAAATTAAGGCGCAAAAAATTAATATTAACCTAATATATTCTCCAATCGGAATCGATTTATTAATATAGAGTAGAATATTTAATAATTAAAATAAAAATCGAACAGTCTTTTAAAGTGGTGTTTTATGAAAATTGTAACACTCACAAGTCAATCTGTAATTTGATGGAACTGTCTAGAAATAGCGTTATCAATGCGCGTTATGGTCAAAAAGCGTTTATTAATCCAAGGACAAGGCGTCCTTATCTTCATGGCAGTGCGGGGCATGATTATGTGTTATCTCTACAAATAGAAAAGGATCTTAATGGTATTAGTGGTGAAATTCCCATATGGGAAAAACATAGAAACTTATACATAACTGGTCATGTTGATTTGATTAAGAAAATTGAGAATTTTATATTTGTCATTGATTACAAACCCAAACAGACTCCTATTTTATCTTTTAATTCCCTTCATGCGTCTTTCATAAATTCAATTCCTCAAGTTGCCTTTTACGGGCTGGTTGTAAAGCGAAGATTTAATATTGATAATTTACTTTGTGCAACTTTCAACAAAAATGGGGTGTGGATATATGAACCCAAGACCTTATTGAACGCAATTAAGACTTTTTTAATTAATAATAATCGACCTTGTAGATGGCAAAAATTTCTGTAAAGAATTATTAAGAAAATTAAAAAAAGTTTTCAGACTCACTAACTTTTTAATTGATTAAAATCTTATGTATTAAGATTTCTTTTTTAAAGTTTTAGCTTTTTGTAAAAATTGGAGATTATATTTAAATGATAAATAAAAAGATTAACGGAAAAAGTTTCGCAGAATGGGCTAATGAAGGAATGAATTATTTAGATTCAGGAAATTTTAAGGAAGCAATCGAATGTTTTGAAAAAGCCGTTCAGATTAATCCTGAAAATAGTGGTGTATGGAGTAATATGGGAGTAGCATACGAAAATATTGGAAATTATAAAAAGGAAGTGGAGTGTTGCGAAAAAGCAATCAAAATCGATCCTAAAGATAATTGGGCTTGGTATAATTGTGGAGTGGGATATGGTAAATTAGAAAAATATCAAAAAGTTATTGAATGTTATAAAGAAGCAATAAAGATTAATCCTAATGATAAGAATGCTTGGTTTAATATGGGGCACGCTTATCGTAATATAAAAGATTATCAAAATACTATTGAAAGTTTCGAAAAGGCAATTAAAATCGATCCTCAATACCTTAAAGCTTGGAAAAATTTAGGATATATTTACAGTTTAGTTGGAAATCATAAAAGAGCAATTAATTGTTACAACGAATTGCTTAAAAGAAATCCTAACGAGAGTAAAGCTTGGTATAATATGGGTGTCGCTTATTTCAAATTGGGCAAAGATCGTAAAGCTATTGAATGTTTTAAAGAAGAAATAAAAATAGATCATCAAAATTATAGCGCTTGGAATAATATGGGTTTCGCCTATAGAAACTTAGGAAATTTTAAAGAAGCTGCAAAGTGCTACGAAGAAGCAGTGAAAATTGAACCTACACACGCAAGTTCTTGGTTTAATCTTGGTATCGTATATGCCAATATAAATAATAACCAGAAAGCAATTGAATACTTTAAGAAGACTCTGAAAATTGATCCTAACAATATGGGAGCTAAAGAATTATTAAGAAAATTAAAAAAAGCTCAGAAGTAATATTAGAGAAAGAAAAACATATCTTAAAAATTCCTTATTTTTTAATATCCTTATTTTTTAAGAGAATCTCTCATCTAAATTTATACCGCAATTAGGACAATGTTTTTTCGTGTCGTTTACTTGAAAATATTTATTAAATTCATCTTCCAAATTAGAATAAATGTCAGTAAACATAATATCCTCAATTGAGACTAGTTTATGCTTTCCCTTTCGATATAATCTAATTTTTTCTTCTTTTCTCTTTTCATAATCCTTTCCATAATATCCCCAATATTCAATATAAATATCGTACTCCGGTAAATACCAATCGCATTTAATTTTATTCCCTCGCACCTTTAGAATTTCTTCATATTCATGTCCTATGCCAAGGCGGTGAAGATGATTATCAATAATTAATTCTCCTTTGGATTTTACGATATGTCCGTCAATACATTTAAAACTTGTAGCTACTTCACGCTTCTCGGGTTTAAATAAGATTTTTTTAAGTTTTAACGCAAAATAATAAAGTATTATAAAGACAAATAAGAAAGCAATTCCTCCGAGTATAAAATATAAGATTAATTCATTCATATCTAACTCAATTAAATCATCTTTGTATTTTATTTGTTCTTGATTTTAAAAAGTAATGTAATAATTAAAAAACCAATAGAGAACATTTGTTTCATAAAGTTATCCGTTATCATTTGACCAAATTTTTCAATAATTTGCATGTATAATACTTCATTATGGAAAACATTTATAATTTTAAAAATGTTAAAAAATTCATAACCAAAAAAATTAAATACACTATACAAAATCAAATTAGAGCGAAAAACTATGAAAAAATTGAAAAAATTTTATACTTTATTAGTAGTTGGATTTTTTTTTATACCTCTAATAAATTTTTCTGTCGCTGAAAAAGAGAATTTTGTTGGTATTGACGAAGAAGAGGTATATCTGTGGGAAGTGGATTATGATGATGATGTGTTTGACCATTGGGCAGAAGATTTTGATGTTCAATCTAATGAAGTAGTTGATATTGAAGATTATAAAGATCTTGAGGCAATTAAAATAAATATTACTGATATTGATAGTGATGTAGAAGAGGAGGAGTTTGAACTTGTTTTTCAAGAAAAAACAGATGATTACGAAGGAGTCGATCTCGACTACGACTATTATGAAACAGAAGATTATGACTCAGAAGACTATAATAATGTTGATTGGGATTTAACTTCAAAAGATGATTATTTTCTTTTTAAATTTGATAATGAACTATATATGGAATTATCTTTTGATAGCTTTAATTATCATTTTATAGATGAGGATCCTGATTGGGGTGAAGTGGTCGATACATGGGAAGATCTTTTTATTTCGGAGGGTATAAATGGAGATGTTGATGAAAACGACGATGGTATATCTCTTGAAATAGATATTACTGGTGTGGATTTAATTGAAATAACAACTGAATATGGTAGTGACGGAGTTTTGGATTATTATGAATTCAAATATGATGAAGAAACACTTTTAGAATTAGAATTAAAAGATATACCTGAAGAACCCATCCCTGAAACCATCCCTTTAGATGTAATATTTTGGATAATTATAGTTCTAATTATCGTAGGTACTGCATCAGTTGCATTAACTGTAGTGATAATAATAACTATGCAAAATAGGAAAAAAGAACGCCCGTATTTTCCGGAGCACACAGTAATTTCCAGAGTTCCTAAAATAATTTCAATACCTATTAAAACTAAACAGCCAACCCAAATATCGTATTGCCCTGCGTGTGGAAATAGAGTTTTACCAGATAATAATTTTTGTCAGGAATGCGGTATAAGACTTAATCAATAATATAGCAAACTAAAATGGTGATCAGTAATTAACTGCCTACAAAGAATGGGAAGAGAAGGAAGATGGAAAGATATAAAAATAATTTTTGTTTTTTTTTAAAAAGAAACCAAATCTTTAATTGAGAAAAATAATCGACAAGAATATTGCTTTATAAAGTTATAAAATATCAGAATTAATAATTACAGCCAATTTAATTATTAAATATTAAAGATTAAGTTTTTATTATGTATTTATTTTTACTTCGTAGGATTATGAATTAAAATTGTTTGATCAAACAAAAAAAGTAGTAATTTACTCTTTTCAAAATTGTAAATCAAGATAATAGAACATTCAAAAGAGATTTGAAATAAGTATGAGTGAAAATGTAGAAAAATATATTAAAAGGAAGGTTTTTAAAGACTTCAACTCTAAAATAGCTCAAAAATTCGTTGATGCTGGTTTAGAAAAAATACGAGCTTGTATCAATTGTGGAACATGCTCAGGGAGTTGCCCCTCTGGAAGGCGAACGGCTTACCGAACTCGTTCTGTTATTCGGCGCGCATTGATAGGTGATGAATCTGTTCTAAGCGATATTGATATCTGGCTATGTAGCACTTGTTATTACTGCTACGAAAGGTGTCCTCGTAATATTCCTGTGACAGATATGATCATCAAACTTAGGAACATTGCTGTCGAAGAGGGTCATATTTTAGATTCTCACTTTGGTTTGGCCAACAAAGTTTTCTATGTTACTGGTCACGGTGTACCTGCTTCGGGTGAAAATAATAAGAAATGGAGAGATTTACGAGAATCGTATGGATTACCTCCTTTGCCACCGACAGTTCATTCTTATCCTGAAGCCGTTGAGGAATGTCAAGAATTAATGAAATCTGTAGGTTTTAGAGATTTAATGGACAAAATAGAAAAAATAAAAGAAAAACAAAAGGCTGAGGAGGAAAAATAAAAATGGAAGCAGATCATAAATTGAGATATTGAACTCTGCATTCACATTGAGTTCATATTGAACTCAATTTCTATTTTAGTAAAAAATCTATCATTAGCTTTATTTTTACTTCCATATTTTCAATTTACCTGTTTTGATTCATTTCAATGAAATCGTTGATTTCATCGTATGAACCCATAATTTGTTTAATGTAGGGAAATTTTAAACCATATTTGGTTGGGAAGCAAAAAACAAAAAACATATACTACTATCAAAAGGCTTCCCAACCATATTCAATACCCGCAGGACATGAATCAACCATCCCTTCATATAGTACAACTCCTTGTTTACCTTTATGTTCACCGATTCCTTTTCTGCTTGGTTCCCCAGAATAAGTAAATCTACACGCCTTACAATGTGTATATTTAAATATTTCAGCCTTTAATTCTTCTAATCTAGTCATACCCGTTTTTGCCATGTTCTAACACTTTTTATTTATTTATTTTTTTATTCTAAAGAATGCAAATAATAGCGAAAAAGATTCTATTAAAATAATGAAAGGAAGAATATTAAATAAATAGAAATAATAAAGATTAAGGTGATTATTTGATACAAGAAGAAATATCGGAAGTTGACCAAAAGAAGAAATAATAAGAAGAAGAATGAATAATATAAAAAGAAATTTGGAAAAAATAAAGCATAAAATTGTTGTTATTTCTGGAAAGGGTGGCGTTGGAAAAACTACTGTTGCCGTTAACCTTGCAGTAAGTTTAGCTAGCGTAGGGTTAAGGACAGGGATTTTAGATATTGATATTACCGGACCTATTGTTGTAAAAATGTTAGGATTAAGTCCAAAATTAAATCCAAGAGTAGATCCAGAAACTAAGAAATTTTATCCCGTTATAACGGATCATTAAATATTAAAGTTATGAGTATGGCCTTTTTAACTGAAAATCCAGACGAACCAGTTATTTGGAGAGGACCCATGAAAATGGGAGACGTAAGACAATTTTTAGGAGACGCTATTTGGGGTGACCTTGATTATTTGGTATGTGATTTACCACCAGGGGCTTCTGACGAAACATTAGATATTTTACAATTAATTCCTGAAGAAAATGTTATTATCGTATCTACTCCTCAAGAAGTAGCTTTAATGGACGCCCGAAAAACAATTAAAATGGCTCAAATAATGAAAAGGAACGTTATTGAAATTATTGAAAATATGTCAGGATTTAAATGCCCAAATTGCGGTGAATATATCGAAATCTTTGGCAGTGGAGGTGCAGAAAAGGCAGCAAAAGATTTTGGGATTAGACTATTAGGTAAAATTCCTTTTGAAACGGAAATAGGACAACAATGTGATCAAGGGTTACCATTTATAATGAGGTATCAAGACTCTGAAAGTTCTAAAGCATTTAAAACGGTTATAAAAGAAATAAAAGAAATTTTAGAAAATAAAAATATAAACTAAAGTGAGGCATAAGTAAAATGACTAAAGAGAAGTTTGACAAATTTACAGATAAACTTCAAAAAGAAGATTTGGAAAAAGAAATACAGAGAAGATAAACAAAATCAGAGATGGTAGATTAATGCCAATGAGTTGTTGTCATTACAGTTTTTGGTTATTACATATACCAAAAATAAAGGAAGGAGAGAAGGAAAAGGAAGAAAAGGAATTTGAATCAAAGAAAAATTGTGAATCCAGAAAACAAGGGATGGAATAAAATACTAATACTTAATTTATAAAATAAAGATTTTAAACTATTTTAAATAAATAATGTAAAAGATGTAAAATGAAATATGTCTATGGTCCTGTTCCAAGTAGAAGATTGGGAAGATCGTTAGGTATTGACCCTATCCCTTCAAAAACATGTAATTATCAATGCATATATTGTCAATTGGGAAGAACGACAAATTTTACGAATAAACGAAAAAATTTTTATCCTAAAAACCAAATCATCGCAGAGATGAGAAAAGCTATCGAACTTAACGAAGGAAATATTGATTACATAACTTTTGTAGGCAGTGGAGAACCTACATTATATAAAGATTTAGATAAATTAATTTTAAAAGCAAAAGAATTTTCAAATAAACCCATTTGCGTGATCACAAATGGAGCTTTATTATACAATTCTGAAGTTAGAAAAATGCTTACGCTTGCTGATGTAGTCTTACCCAGTTTAGATGCTGGAAATGAGAAATTGTTCATTAGAATAAATCGTTCTCAACCTTCTATCAAATTTGACGCTGTTATACAGGGATTCATAGACTTTAGGAAAAATTTTACGGGTAAATTTTGGATAGAAATAATGATAATGAAGGGAATTAACGATTCTAAGAAAGAGTTATTAGAGATAAAAAAGAAAATTGATATAATAAAACCAGAAAGAATCGATATAAATATTCCAATAAGACCTCCAGCTGAAAAGTGGGTTAGAATTCCTGATAAAAGTATTATTCAACTTTTAAATGAAATTTTTGGCATGTACAAAAATATTACATTCCCCGAAATGGGAAAATTCGGTATTTATTCATCAAATTTCGAAGAAGAATTATTAAGTATTGTAGAAAGGCATCCTATGAGACAAGAGCAAATTATTGAGAGTTTTTCTTCCAAGGATTTCACTAAGAAAGATGTATTACTACGATTAAAAAAACTTGAAAAGGAAAATAAGATTAAAAAGTTCTCCTATAACGAAAAAATCTTTTGGAAATTGTATCAAGAATAATTTTATGTTTATTAAAGTGTTAAAAGATTTTTATACGAGAATAATACGATATTACCGTACATTTTCGCAAATTCATCCATTATATACAATCTAGATTTTATATATAAGTATGTAGACGATTCGGAATTTTCGTAGGATAATTAAGCTAAAAAAACTTAAAGAATTATACTTAGGAGGTAATAATATATCGATAATTCCGGAATTAATAAAAGATCTGAAAATTCTTGAGTTGCTGCATCTATGGAACAATAAAATCCAATATTTACCAGAATGGATTAGCGAATTAAAAACATTAGAATATATATATTTAAGTGATAATAAAATAGCATCACTTGGTAAAATCCAAGGGAAGGGATAAAGGAAACCCCATGAATATATTAGCATAAGATTTAGATTGAACTACACAATATTCTTTTTCATCATCATCATTTTTTTCTTTAATTTTTGCGTTTCTGCCAATCTTTTAGGCATTGTTCTCTTATGTAATGTATAGTCTACAATAAACAACAAAACTATCCAGATGATTAACATAATAATATCAAATTGGAACATAAAATAATTACTCCTGTCTACGCAATATCTTATTAAATCTGTTAAAAATGTTACAGGTGATATAAATGATAGATATACTAAATGAGGAGGTAATTTATTAAGAGGAATGAAAATTCCACTCATAAATAGTAAAGGGAACTTAATAAGATTCATGAGAATCATCACATTAGAAGTCATATCTGTAGGATTTGCAGCTATTAATAAACCTAATAAAGAACCTAATATTGACATAAAACCAATTCCCAAAAACAATAAAAAGACCAAAGAAAGTGAACTGAATGTAATTGAACACATTAAAATAAAGATAATCGTTATTATTGATGTAATTATCAGCGAATATAGAGTCGAAGCCAATATAATTCCAAATAAAATTTCATTCAATGATATTGGAGAAACTAAGATTCTTTCCAATGATTTTTCACGAGTTTCAATTGGTAAAACAACGGGACTAATTGCTGTCGCTGTGAAAAAAGATGTCATGGCAATAATTCCTATAAATACTTGATTTATAGAAATATCTCGGCCTATAACCCATGAAAGAGTCATAAAGAAAGGAAACATTAAGCCAAAAATTAATACTGGCCCTTTTTTTATGTAAAGAGATATATTTTTCTTACATAAAATCCAAATTCTATTTAGACTATCTTTAATCATTTTTTTGATCCTCCTGTATGGAAATTTTATCTTCTTTTTTTATTAGATGAATAAACACTTCTTCTAACGAAGTTTCTTGAATTTTAAAATCAAGAATTTTTATGCTATTTTCCTTGGAAACTTTATATAACTTAGATATATCTTTTAAAGTATCGTAGCTAGAAAAAGCATAATATTTGTTTTTTTCCTTAACAAGATTGAATATATCCATTAGGACTTTTTTTTGTTCATTTGATAAAACACCACTAATTTTAAATAAAATCTTTTTAGAAGATTTGAACTGTTCCCGAAGGTTATTAGGACTCTCGTCAGCAATAATCTTTCCCTTATTCATGATTAAAATTCTATCGCAGATGTTTTGTGCTTCTTGCATATCATGAGTAGTAATTAAAATTGTTTTACCTTCATTTTTCAATTGAATAATTTGTTTTCTCACTAAATTAACGGAAATTGGATCTAAACCGCTTGTAGGTTCATCAAGAATGAGAATTGGTGGTTCATGAAGTAATGCAAGACAAAAATTGAGACGTTGCTTAAGCCCTTTTGATAGTGTTTTTGTTTTAGAATGCATTTTATCAATCAAATCGAATTGAGTTAAAAGTTTTTTTGACCTATTTTTAATTCTTTCTTTTGAAATCCCATATATACCACCTGAAAACTTGATGTTTTGCCATACACTATAATCTGAAAAAGCATTACTGATTTCAGGAATGATTCCAAAATTTTTTTTATATTTGCTTGGATTTTTCGTTATATTTTTTCCAAAAATTTCAATTTTTGCGTTATTTTCTAATTGAAAAACACCTGTTAACAATCGAATAGTAGTAGTTTTACCCGCCCCATTTGGCCCCAAAAGACCAATGATTTCACCTTGTTTTATTGAAAATGATATATTATCAACAGCAATTAGATCTCCGAACTTCTTAGTGAAATTTAAAGCTTTAACCGCAATTTTTTTTTCGATATTCATAAAGTTATCATCTTGTCTCTTCTTTTCTTAAGAAAAAAAAAGGTCCCTTTTTAAAGACTTCTTTTAAATTATTTTAAATTTTAAAAAATTATTATCTGGAAATTCTAAAAACCCGAAATATGGACTTTCACTATCCCTCCTTTCAATATAGAATGCATATAGAAATAGTGTTATTGTGAATAATAATTCAGATAAATAAAAAATATTTACTATTTTCATCTTTTGCTAAAAGATTTATATATTATGAATTTCTTAATTTTATTGGATTATTATGAATAATTATTCAGAATTAAAAATAGATTTTTTAGAAAGTAAAGAAATTGATGAAAACAAGATAATTATTAGAAATTATAGAATTTCAGATTATCAAGCTACTTTAGAAATATTGAAACAGCTCCATGAGATATACGATATCGGTTTAAAGGAAAAACAATGGAGGAAATCTTCTGGTTTAAGGCAATTTAAACCAAATTTAAAACGGGAAACTTTAATTGCTGAACTAAAATCAACTGGTGAAGTTATATGTATGGGAGTAATTGAGGCATTGAAAAATCCTTTAGGTCAATATACCGGATATTTAAAAAATTGGGCAACTAAAAAAGAATTTATAGGCAAGCATGTAGGCAAAATCTTAGCAAATAGAGCCATACAAATTTTAAGAGCATGGGGTTGTGAATCAATAAGAATTAATCTTGGGTATGGAGTTCCTGAAAAATTTGTTAAATTGCTTGGAAATACAGGATTCAAACCTATTATAATAGTTTTAGAAAAAAGATTTGATAAATAAGAATAACCCTCTTAAGTATTTATAATTAAGTCATGACCCTCATCAATTTTAATTTATTACTGAATAAGATGAGCGTTCGGTTCTGTAATTAATTTCAATTTTCTTTGAATATATAGTTCAATACTTTTTTTTACAGTTAATTTTTCGTTAGTCGTTTTAAAAATTTTAATTTTATAAGAGCTCAATAATTGAAATGCTTTATGGCCAATATATCTAATTATTACATCTGAAGCACCATTATTTTGAACAATATTTGCCACATATATTCCCAAATTACCTATTGTTTCAGAAATATGAATCGGAATTGTTTTTACTGCTTTTATATTTTTATCTTCAACAAACACAATCGTAATACTATCACATTTTCCAAATCGCAGATTCAAAGCGTCATTTAATCCGCCCTTTCCTGCTGAGGGAACCGCTAAAGTTGGCATATTTTCTACTTAAAATTTGTATTTTATCAATTAAATGTAATATCAAAAAGATATTAATTTTTCTTTTTCTAAGTTTATAATTTCATTAAGATTTTCTAAATCAGTAATAATAACTTCTATGAAATCATTACTAAATATCAATGAGGGGCCTTTTTTAAGAGCATTCTTTAAAATTAATTTGTCGATTTTTTGAGAAATTAACCATTCTGAAACTAAGAGTCCTTTTCTTTTTTCTTGATAAATAAAATCATTTGGAATTATTTCAATGTTAGAGATATTTCCTTTCTGAAATTCTAAAAATCCAAAAAAAGAACTCTCTCCAAAATGATTTGAAATTATCGAGTCTAATCCACGATCATCTTTTAAAGGAATAGCGATTTTAACAACTTCTTTATCTTGAGTTTTAACAATTATTATTGTCTTAAATATAATTGGAAATTTTTCCATGATATCATGTCTCAACTTATCCTTTAAAGAATTTATCTGAGATAATGTGAAATTTTTACTTAAGCTGATTTCTAACTCTAGAAATATATATCTACCATAGGATCTTATTTCCAAATTATCTATTTTTTTAATTTGTGGAGTTTTCTCAATTAAGTTATTTAGTTCTGTTCTATTATCAAAATCAATAACAGCATCAAGTAAGGTTTTAGTGGATGTAAGAAAAATATCGTAACCTCCTTTAATTATGAAAATAGCAATTATTAATCCAATTATAGAATCTAAAAGGTAAAAATTGAATAAAACTCCTATAAAGCCTATAAGTACTGAGGAAGATATAAAAACATCAAATACTTTTTCCTTCGCTTCTGACTCGACAACAGGAGAACCAGTTCTCTTATATGTTAGTTTCAAATATAATGCTAAAATTATAGAAATCAACAAGGAAATAAGTAAAAATGAAAAAACGAGCGGAGTGAGATTTATGATTTTTGGAGTTCCATTTATATAATCAAAAATATCTGAAATTGATTGAAAAATAATGTAAAATGCCGTAACGAAAATCAATAATGAAATCAATAAGCTAATAATATTTTCTAATTTGTAATAACCATATGGAAATTTTTCATTCGGCTTTTTTCTAACAAACAAGATCCCAATAAATGCTGTGATACACATAACGATATCAGTCATATTATCAAATGCATCTGCTTGAAGTGCTAAACTGTTAGTCAAAATACTAAATATCAATTTAAAAATAAATAGAAATATATTGAAAATTAAAAGTAAAAGGTTAATAAAGTATGGTTGCTCGAAAAATTTTAAATTACTATTCTTTTGACTCATAATATCCTTAAATTATAATTTTTAAATTAAAAATTTTAATTCTTTATTTAAGAAAAATTAACCTTATTTTATTTAAATAAGTTTTAAATTAAAAAAAATAAAAAACATGAATATTATGAAACGAGTTATTGGAATCCCCTCTGACGGTCCGGAATTATCTGACAACATTTCACCTCATTTTGGACATTGTGAATATTTCGTTGGAATTGAAATTCTTAACGATAAAGAACTTAAGAAAGCGTTTTCTTTCCAAAATATGGGTCATTCCGGATGTATGGAACCCGTGTTGAATATGAAAGAAAGAAATGTTACTGATATGATTGTAGGAGGTATTGGGGGTCGCCCCTACTTAGGTTTTTTTCAAGTTGGCATAAATTTATATCAAGGCGTAAGTGGTAGCATCAAAGAGAATATAAATCTGTTATTACAAGGGAAATTGAAATCATTAAATGAACCTAGCTGCGGTGATCACTCCCCACATTCTCACGATCAATAAATTAAAAAAAATAAAAAAAATTGATGAGTTTTAATGCCAAGTTTTAAAGAAACTTACGAAGCTATTAAGGCAGACATTAAAAACGGTGAAAAAAATTTTAATGTTGCCTGTGAGATGTTACCTGAAGGGATGCAAGTAGAATGTACAATGGGAGCTAAGCCATTTAAAGTATTGATTGATGCTCCTCCAGGATTAGATGGAAC
This sequence comes from Promethearchaeota archaeon, assembly GCA_030605085.1. The sequence goes on from JAUWBH010000130.1 coordinate 12,565, forward strand.
TAATGAAGGTCCATCTCCTTTATTAATAATTCTAGCATCGGTTGGAGCCTGCATCGTCGCTGTTACAAAATTTTGGGCGAAAATTATGAATATAGAAATTGAAAGCTTGACCGTTAACTCCAGAGGACATATTAATCTTGGTGCTATTTTTGGAATCGATGATAATTTACTTGCCGGATATGACAAACTTGAACCAGTTATTAGGATTAAAGCAAATGTACCAGATAAAAAAATAAATGAATTAATGGATAAAGTATTCTCTCATTGTCCAATTATCACAAATATGAATGGAGCATCCCCAATTAAACCAAAAGTTCAAATAAAAAAATAAAATTCTAATAATAATATCTTTTTTTATTTATTTACTGTTGTTGACATTTTTCATTACTGACGACCTGTTAGCAGTAATTTATTAATGTCAGGTTAAATTACTGATTTATGACAAGATCGAACGCTTATTAGTATTTCTTATACTCTATTATCTTATTTTGTAAAGTTTTAAAAATATTTATCTCTAACTTGAAAAGTTAAAGAAGATGAGTTATTAAAAGACATTACCTTTACGAATAAATCAAAATCAATAAAAAACATTAAGAAGTTAAAAAAGGATTAGTTTTAGAATTAAATCTTAACCCAGAATATAAGTATAAATAATAAAACCAAATTTTATAAAATTATATTAATTTAAAATTCTTAAGAAGTTAATTACAATTAAAGATAAAGATGAGCATAATTCATAATTATAATTGGAGATATGGACTATTTTTAGGATGTGTAAATTAAAATATCATTTCGATAATTAAACATAATTCCGAACAGATATCCTATGATTGAGCGGAGCATAAGAGATGTATTTGAAGAATTAGGTGCGGAAATACTTGATCTGCCTGGAGCATCGTGTTGCCCAGCTCCAGGAGTATTTCGAGCTTTTCACATACCAACGTGGTTAGTAATTGCCGCAAGAAACATTTCTATTGCGGAAGAACTGGGGGTTAATCCATTAACGGGATGCAACGGTTGCTATGGGACTCTCCAAGATGCATGGTACGAATTAGAGCACGAACGTGAGCTAAAAAAGATGGTTAACGAGCATCTTGCCAAAATAGGGCGCACTTATACAGGTAATCTTGAACCTAAACATATTATTCAAGCGTTTTATTTGGATATGGGGCTGGATTATCTAAAAGATCGCATTAAACACACATTTAAAGATTTAAAGGTTGCCGTTCATTATGGTTGTCATATTGTAAAGCCGTCTGATAAACGACCATGGGATGGAGAATACGAAGAGCCGAGATTTCTCGATGAAATCGTAGAATTAACAGGAGCAAAAAGTATACCTTATAAAGATAAATTCATGTGCTGTGGCGCTGGTGGAGCTGTTAGAACTGCTGTAAAGGAAGTTTCAGCAGATTTTACTCGTGAAAAGCTTACAAATATTCGAGATGTAGGAGCGGATATAATTATAAATTGCTGCCCTTTCTGCCACCTTCAGTTAGATCTTGGTCAGATGGAAGCAAATAACATTTATAAGGATATAATTGGCGAGCCTTTTAAAATCCCTGTTATTTATATTACTCAACTTTTAGGATTGGCTTTTGGAATGGATCCTAATAGGCTAGGTTTAATTAAGAATCACGAATTAACCGGCGTTCCACCTTTTATTTCTGTGGAACCGTTTTTAAATATTGTAAAGGAGCAATTAATATAGAAGGGAAAATAAATGACAGAAGCTAAAAAAGAAATAATTGTTACGGGAAATGAAAAACCGCAAGTAGGTGTTTATATTTGTCATTGCGGTGTAAACATTGCGGGAGTGGTCTCTATCGAAGATTTAATCGAATATTCCAAAACCTTACCCGATGTCGTAGTAGCCCGCGATACCAATTTTTTCTGTGCAGATACTGGTCAAAATATAATTAAAGAAGATATCCAGGCAGGATTAGTTAATAGAGTGGTAGTGGCTGCGTGTTCTCCAAGAATGCATGAACCTACTTTTAGATTAGTCTGTAAAGAAGCGGGTTTGAACCAATTCTTATTTGAGCAAGCAAATATCCGAGAACATTCTACGTGGGTTCATATGAAAGAACCGGAAGGAGCTTATGAAATTGCAAAAGATCACATAAGATTAGCTGTTAATAAAGCGAGGGAATTAAGGCCATTAGAAGTACAAAAAGTTCAAATTGAACCTTCTTGCTTAATTATTGGCGGTGGAATTTCGGGAATGAACGCTGCAATAGATCTAGCTACAGAGGGATTTAAGGTTTATTTGGTTGAAAAAACGCCTACTATTGGTGGGCATATGGCTCAGTTAGACAAAACATTTCCCACAATGGACTGTAGTGCGTATATTTTAACACCAAGAATGGTTGATGTGGCTAGAAATGAAAATATTGAATTAATGACCTATTCAGAGGTAATAGATGTAACTGGCTATGTGGGAAATTTTGAAGTTACAATCAAGAAAAAACCTCATTATATAGATCAAGTAAAATGCAATGGATGTGGTATTTGTATTGATTATTGCCCCGTTATTTGTGAAAATGAATTTGATCTAGGATTAGCTCCGAGAAAAGCAATATATATACCATTTCCTCAAGCTGTTCCGGGACAGTTTACTATAGACATGGATCGTTGCATTAAATGCGGAATTTGCGCAAGACCAGATGTATGTGAACCTGAAGCAATAATTTTTGATGATGAGCCTGAAATTGTAAAAGTTAAAATTGGCACTATAATTGTTGCTACAGGATGGGATTTATATGATCCTACTGAACTTAAACAATATGGGTTTGGAAAATATCCAAATGTTATTACGGGTCTTCAGATGGAAAGATTACTAAGCTCTTTTGGACCCGTATTGGGAAGACCTGTCAAACCTTCTGACCTTAAAGAGCCACACAGTATTGCTTTCCTTCAATGTGTCGGTAGTAGGAATTTTAGAGATGGTGGAAATCAATATTGTTCAAGAGTATGTTGCATGTACGCAATAAAGCAAGCGAGACAATATAAAGAAAAACACCCCGATGCAGATGTTTATATATTCTATATGGATATCCGAGCTTTCGGCAAAGGCTACGAAGAGTTTTACGAATCTGCTGGAAGAAGCTATGGAATTAATTATATTAGAGGGAGAATTGCGGAGGTAAGTGAAGATGAAGATCATAACATCATCATTAGAGCCGAAGACACATTACTTCAACAACCGATTGAATTAAAAGTTGATATGCTTGTCCTTTCATGTGGTTTAGAGCCTCGAGCAGACTCAGATGAGATTACTCAATTATTAAGGATTCAGAAATCCGCAGATGGATTTTTCTTGGAAGCACATCCAAAATTGAGACCAGTAGATACTTTAACTGAGGGCATTTTTATTGCAGGTATCGCTCAAGGACCGAAAGACATTCCAGATTCCGTTGCTCAAGCTAAAGGAGCGGCTTCTAGTGCCGCTGTATTAATGGCAAAAGGCGAAGTCGAAATAGAGCCATTTTTTGCTGTAGTTCGACCAGAACGCTGTATTGGGTGTGGTATGTGCGTTGAAAATTGCGCTTATGGAGCAATTGAGCTTGTTGACGACAGAAGATTTGGTATAGTAGCTTCTATTAACGAAGCACTATGTAAGGGATGTGGCGCATGTTCGGGCAATTGTAGATCTTCCGCAATAGATATTATAGGTTTTACTGCCGAACAAATATTTTCAATGATATGCGGGAGGTTGTGAAAAAATGACCGAAACAGTAACAGAAAAAAAAGTAGATGAGAATTGGGAACCTAAAATAATTGCTTTTTTGTGTAATTGGTGCTCTTACGCCGGGGCAGATTTAGCCGGAGTGAGCAGAATTCAATATCCACCCAATATTAGGATAGTAAGGGTTCCATGTTCGGGAAGAGTTAATCCGTATTTTATAATAAGAAGTTTAACCGACGGATGGGATGGTGTCCTCATTTCGGGATGCCATCCCGGCGATTGTCATTACATAAGCGGAAATTTAGTAGCTAGAAGAAAGTTTATGATTTTAAAAGAATTATTAGAATTCTTTGGAATCGAGCCCGGAAGAGTCAACTTTATGTGGGCTTCTGCGGCGGAAGGCGAGCGATTTGCCACCTTAGTCAAAAAAGCTACTAATATCGTAAAAGAATTAGGTCCAAATAAAAAGTTTGCTAAAAAATGGTGAGAAATATGGGAATCGAAACTGAAAACCAAGAAATTGAAAATTCCATGAGAGAGTTGGCAAGAACTTTGCTCAGCGAGAAACAGGTTGATGTAATTATTGGATACACCAAAGGTACAATACCATTAAGTTCTTCGCCAACTATAATAAATAGAGTTGAAGATGTAGATAAATTAATATGGAATAATTTGTGTTATGTGAATTTAGCCAAATATTTAGTTCCTCAAATTCCAACACTTATAGATTCCGAAGGAGGGAAATTGAAAATAGGAATCGTGTCTAAAGGCTGTGTTGGGAGGGCCTTAATTCATTTAGCAGTAGAGAAGCAAATTAATCTAGAAGACATCAAAATTATTGGAATTCCCTGTAATGGAATCGTAAATAGAAAACGAATTGAAAAAGAAATCGGGGAAAAAGAGATCTTAGAAGTTTCCGTATCAGATAATAACATAGTGGTAAAAGGAAAAGATTTTGAACAAAGCTTTCCATTCGAGGAATACATTAACGAATTATGCAAGTTATGCAAAGTTAAATCTCCACCAAGCACATCGTCGTTATCCGAAGTGTGTGTTGGGGAGTGTCAAGAGATCTCTTCGGTTGAAGACGATTTTGAAGATCTTACCGGGTATGAATCAAAATCACCCGAAGAAAAATGGGAATACATTAAAGATCTCTTAAGCACTTGTACGAGATGCTACGCTTGTAGAGAGGCGTGTCCTATGTGCTATTGTAATCTGTGTTTCGTTGATCAAAACAAACCAAT
>JAUWBH010000233.1 GCA_030605085.1 Promethearchaeota archaeon
GTCAAACGTATTGATAATAATGGAGCCCCTTTTACACCTCAAATACTTGCTGAAAGATTCAGACCAGACTTAATGAAAGGATTACCTCAGAAACCAGCAATAACTGGAGTTGCAAGTGAACTCTTAGACCTATAACGAGAATAAATTTGGATAAGTTATTTTTTTTTTATTTTTCTTTTCGTAAAAAGTTACTAAGATTTTATTAACATCAAAAGATATATATTTTTAATATGAGTGATCAAGAAATTTTTATAGCAGTTTTAGCTGTAATTGGATCTGTTTTAGGAATAATTGTTACTCTTTTCTTAGAATTTAGAAAAAGTAGAAAAAGAAAAATAAAAGATGCATTAATGAATAAAATTTTCCCTTATTATGCATTAATTCTTGAATTGATAATTAAAATTGACTTAAAACTTACAAAACAAATAAACTATGATTTTAAAAATTTAAAAATTCCTATGAAAAAATTCTATAAATTAATCGCAGATTCATTCATTTATATACAAAATCCAAATTCTCGGCAATTATCTATAGATATTCTTAAAATTTCTGAACTATTAAACTTAAAAATTAATGATATCGAAATGCAAAAACCAGAAGATGAAAAAAAATTATTAAATTTGCTTGTTAGATATTATAGTCTATTAGGATTAATTAAAGATACTCTAAACTCTTATATAGATGACTATTCGAAATCTTTTAAATTATCTATTAAAAAAATTGTAGATGAAGATATTATTAGAAATACTTATGATAATTTTTTGAAAGAGTACTATGAATAATTGGATAATAGTTTTATTAATTTAATAATAAGAGAGGATTTTCAATAAATGTCATCAATAAAAAAATTATGTTTTTTAGGGGATGGTGCGGTTGGAAAAACAGCGATTATTGCAAAATTAGTGGAAGGGAAATTTCCTAAAAGACCTAGACTTACAATTGGTGTGAATTTCTTTACTTTTACTTTTAAAAAGAAGAAATATCAGGTATGGGATTTGGGAGGGCAATCACATTTTGATTTTATGCGTGGAACTTTCTTAGTAGGTTCTAGTATCGTCTTTATTGTGTTTGACCTTACAAGACCTTCCTGTGGAAGAAAAAGAATTCCTTATTATAAAAATGTAATTGAGGAAAATTCAAATCCAGAAATAATTTTAATCCTTTACAACAAATCAGATCTTGTAGATGTCGGTTTAAATATATATGAGGAGATAGATGAAACTCAGAAAATTTTAGGAGAAGTATTTAAAAAAAAAATAAAATCTTTTATTGTAAGTGCAAAGAAAGGAGATGAAATTTATCAACCTTTCGAATATATAGATAACAATCTTAAATAAATATAAGTTGATCAACTAGCTCAATTCTTAAACCTCAACTCTGAATGAATTTTGGATTTAGGTATCTATACTTCTTTTCCGCCGTAAAACTTGATACGGGGCGCTTTTTCAGTTTCGCTTATACAATCAACCTTAATAATTTTTGAATCATTCAGATTTTTTAGGTGGTAACAAGTTAATCACTCTCCTAGAATCAATACAAAAACTCTCTTCGCTCCAACACCTCTATTTAAGTGATAAACAGTTAAAAACCATTCCGAGGTCTATAGGAAACTTTGAATTTTAAGTTCTGATCAATTAACATATTTTAAAATAAAAATAATAAAAATGAAATCTTTGAGCTTTGGTTAATATTGGAAGTATTTAAACGATAAGAGATTTTTGTTCCAAAAAAGTGTAAAGAAATAGACTCATGGTTAATTCTTGAAAGTCAATAATATAAAAAAAGCTATCAAGAAAATGCCGAGTAATATTGATAAAGCATGTGAAAAATCTATACTAGAAAGGTATAAGATATAAATACTTAATAACCGTCGTTCGTCAATATAGTCAATATTGCCTAATATTAAATTGAAGTGGAAATCTCTGCGAATACATGATAGATTATCATTACTACTTTATCAAAATCTTTGTCGGATAAATCGACATCGCTTTTTTTTAGAGTATTTAGAAGATATTCTAACTTGTCCAACGCGATTTCAAGGTATTGGTTTTTTTTGCTAATATTAGATTTTTTTATATGACTTTTCAAAAAAATTATCTCGCTAAGAAGAATACTTACAAGCTTTTCTCTTCTTGGTTCAAAAAAATCGGAATATTGCCATTTTATTACTTTACTCATATCTTTTTCACATTTCATTCATTCTTAATTTAGAAAATAGAGTAATATAGTAATCTCTTAGAGAGACCAGTTTTTGATTCAACTTATAAGATATAAAAGGAAAAAAATAAATAATTAGTTCAATAAAAAACTTAATTACTTAATCTGCGGAAAGGCGGCTTTAATCCGTCAGGAAGCGGTGATTTGTATGGCTTATCCTTATGTACTATATTGTGTTCCTTAAGCGCATTTTCAACTAAATTTGGATTTTGCAAGAATTCAAGAGTGGATACAGCTAATATTTTTGCTGCTGTTAACATCCCTTTATGTCCAATACTCATCCCGGAGGTCACTACATTTTGCCAAGAATGCCCGGGAGATCCAATGATCTCACAAGCGGTTCCAAATTCTCCAAGAGGTACTTTCCAAGAAACATCTGCCACATCCGTAGATCCTAGTTCAACCATACCTTTATCAATTGGAGGAATTATGATTTTATTCAAAGGTTGACTTAAAATAACTTTAGCAAATTCCATCATATCGGGGGGTATGTACCTGTAGAATCCCTCAACTGAATTTTTTGGAATAGACTTTTTTAGCTCATTAGCAAAATCTATATCATTTTTATTAAATCTAGGGGTACCAACTTTTTTCATGGAGTCTGAAATGACATCGCTGACTACTTTCGTATACATTGTGTTATACACGCCACTTAAAAACTCGATCTCCATCGTTGTCTCAGTCATTAATGTCGCTCCTTTTGCTATGTTAATAAGCCTAGTGTATAATTCTTCAACTTGATGGCGTTCTGGAGCGCGTACAAAATAATGCACCCGTGCTTCAGCAGGCACCACATTTGGAACATCGCCCCCATGAGTTATAACATAATGTAATCTTGCCTCAGAAATCATATGTTCTCGCATAAAATTAGCTCCTATATTCATTAACTCAACAGCGTCTAAAGCACTCCTCCCATTTTGAGGGTCTGCCGCGGCATGAGCTGTACGTCCGTGAAATTTGAAAAGTACTGAGTTCAAAGCTAAAGAAGTCTTCAGATTTAACATGTTGAAATTTCCTGGATGCCAAGTCATTGCTATATCCACATCGTCGAACAATCCTTCTCTTATCATGTAACCCTTTGCGTTAAAAGTTTCCTCTGCAGGACAACCATAATAACGGATAGTTCCCTTTACACTACCCAAATCAATCGCTTCTTTAACCGCTAATACTGCCCCTAACGACCCTACTCCTAATAGATTATGACCGCAACCATGACCTGGCGCACCTTCTATTAAAACTTCCCGAATTGGTTGTGCTTTTTGACTGAGCCCCGGTAAGGCATCGTATTCGCCTAAAACCCCGATAACAGGCTTCCCTTCGCCATAATCAGCGTAAAAAGCAGTCGGCATGTCTGCAACTCCCATTTTTACTGCAAAACCTGCTTCGTCAAGTGTTTTTGCTAGTAATTTTGAAGATTTAAATTCTTTTAAACCTAACTCTGCGAACCCCCAAATCTGATCGCTGACATCAATCAATAAATCTTGGTTAGCTCTTACCCATTTAATAGCTTGTCTAAACATAAATTACCAAAATGTTTATTTATTAATATTTTTTATTTTTTAAAAAAAGAAATTAAACTACTATCTTCATACTACTTTAATATACTTTAAGGCGTTGAGAAGGTTATGTATGTGGGTAAATGTATTGGTTTTTTTGGCTTTAAACTCTTTATTTCTTCGTTTAGTTTCTTCATCATAATCGTTCCTGATCCGAATTTTAAAAACGCCATTGATTTTAATGGTTTAATTAAATCAATGTCACTAAAACAAGAATTATAAACTAAAACTCCGATATTCCTTCTAGTAGCGGCTTTTAATAACTTATCGATTAGAAAAATATATCCAAAATGCAAATCTCGCTTATTCTTAAATTGTCTTTTATCTAAAAATACTTCGTGAACAATCCCAATTCTAATTTTAAGATTATATTTAAATGAATGTAGATTTCTATGAGTTATTACGGAACCACCTATTATTTTTTCCTTTTTTCGTATGAGTATATATGTAGGTTTGAGTCTTTTTGCTGGTACATTAATTCGAGCCCAAGTAAACTTATCTTTATCATACGGTGTAACACCAGTGTAAAATTTTTTAATAATTTTGTTCGCAGCGTTCATGTATTCAAAATGCTTATTATTAACAATCTCGTAAGAAATATTGTTAAAATTTTTGTTTAGTTTCAGAAGGATTCTATAAATAAAGCGTGGAAAATACGAAATAACAAAAAAAATTGGAAATAATGAAGCAAATTTTTTAAGATCTTTAAATAATTTAAATAAATTTGGAAAATTAATCAGCATAAGTTCTCTATCAACATCAATGTAGCCGAATTTCAAGTAAATCTTTGATCTGGCAAATCCCGTATAATCTGCTGATAGAATTGAAAGATCACAATTTCTTTTTTTCATATATTTCATCGCCATTTCCATTAGATTAGTAGCAATTCCTTTACGAGTATAATCGGGATGGCATGAAACATCGTTGATATCTCCAATTAAGTAATTTTTACAATTGAAAATGATGTCTTCAACTAAATTTACGTGAATTGCCCCCACTATCTTATTTTTTTCAACAACTTCAGCAATTTGAATCATCTCAGGTTCAAAATAGGGTGACTTG
>JAUWBH010000120.1 GCA_030605085.1 Promethearchaeota archaeon
TATCTATAGGTGTTGCTGCGGGAGTATTGGAGAATTGGACTTATGGAGGACGTGGTCCTCTGTTCCTAGCAGGATTTCCCTATGGAGTCCCGTCGTTTTTTATTGATAGACAGTGCGCGTCAGCAGGATCAGGAATGCACATGGGAATTATGGAAATTATGACAGGTCATAGTAAAATCGTATTAGCTACATGGTTTGTACACAAGACACGCGTTCGCGGGATAGGGATAGATCGTAATTATTCAACAGAAGATAAGGAAAGTATGTTTTATAGACCCGATTTACATGTCTATATTCTAGTATCACTTTTAGGATTTATTGATTGAGTTATAGAAGTTAAAATTCCTTCAATATTTACTTCATTTAAATCTGATAACCAAAAATATTTGTGCAAATCACTACTTTCTGCCTTTTCTGATCCTAAAAGCAAGACCACATTATTTTCCAGAAGAAGTGAGGGATTTAATAACGCAACTTCATTCTTTTCAAGTAATGCTAGATTTTGTAACATACACTCCTGTAAATCATCATATAATAACAATGGAATATACTTCGCTACAATACTACCATAATTTTTCAGATTAGAATTTTTAAAATCCATCTGCTTTGGAAAACCATTATCAGAAAAATTAAATACCTCAATATCGATGAGTTCTGGGTGATATTCAACTTTTTCAACTACACTTAACCTTTTTCTCCTTTTAGCTGTTTTCTCTCGATATAGTTTTACCCTTTCTTGAGTATCTTTTATCTCGACTAAAATCTTGTTTGTTATCATTCTCTCTTTACAAATATTATTAATTATTTCACAATATTCTATTGCAGCTTTTGTAATATCATCCTCATTGATTTTTGCTTTTATTATTGTATATAAATATGCATTTAAAAAAGCTGAAAAATCTTCTTCGACCTGATGTAGATTACCATAAAGATATCGCGTATTTTCCCACCATTCCTTAACTTTTTCTTTCTTAAGGGAGCGGAACAGTCGTTGTTGAGATCTAATTTCTGCGAAAAAAAGCAAATTCTCTATTCCTATTTGTAGAAAAGGTACTGGATTAATGATACCTAAAATTGATTCATTCAAGGGAAACGTTATTGGAGAATTAGGACGAATAAGTATCGAACTTTCTCCGTTGAAAACCCGATCAACTCTCATTGGTAAAGGCATAACCGGATTGTTCTTAATATGATTAGCTAAAGCTATTGCGTGAGGTGTATCAAAAATTTTAAGATCAAGAGGAAAGATGTCAATAAAAAAGAAAAAGGGTGCTGCATCGGATCTATAAGTTCTAAATTTATACTGTATTTTTCTTCCTCCAAACATTCAATACCATCTTTAAATTGTTAAAATAAATTATATTTAAATTTATAAACAAAAAGAAACCTGAGAAATTTAAAAAATAATTATAACTGATTTTATTTATATTCAAATTCATTTACTGCCATATTGGGAACAGTAAATCCCTTTTGAATCTTTTGTAATGTATATTTCCGGAATTCCTTGCTTGTAAATTTTTGACTTCCAAATTGTGTCCGCTCCTCTACTTCCTTTCCGTCTTTATTATTTGCCTCTTCAATTTCTCGCATAGCTTTTTCTATCATAGTGGCTCCAAGTAATAGGCTAAACATAAAGAATGAGAGTAACGCAGCGTTTTTTTCTTTAATCTCTCCGTTATCAATTGCTTTTTGAATTAAACGAGTAGTTCCATCTAAAAAGCTAAATTGTTTATATTCTTTTTCAAAAGGACCAGTTTTATCCGATGGCGGAGAGAGTATAATGTGCATCATTCGGAAAGCCGCATAATCATTTTCTGCAAACTCAAAAAAGTGTGTAAAAAGTCTGATTAATGTATCGATATTGGACTCACTAGATTCTTTTATGATTTTACGGTTCTCATTTCGATATTGTTCATAAAATTTCTTTCTTATTGCAATCCATAATTCTCTTTTACTTTCGATATAATTATATAAATTATTTTTATTCATATCTAACTGTTTTGCTAATCGAGAGAGAGAGAAACCATCTCTTCCATGTTCTTGAAATAACTGCTTTCCTACCTCCAGAATTTTTTCAAATTGCTGAGCTTTTTTTTCGGGTGATCGACTTCTTGTTTTTTTTGTTATATTTTTAACTTGCTTTTGCTCCACCATTGTTTTCACAAATCCAACAACTTTAATTAATTAAATTCCTAATATTTGCGTTGTAAATGCATTTATATAATTTAAAAAGATTACATTCTTTTTATCATTACAGTAATTACATTCCGTTTTTATGGTATTAGGACAAAATAAAATAAATAGACTATAGCTATTAAAATTTTTTAAAAAAGTTAAATTATTATATTTATAAAAAATAATGCTATAAATTAAATGGTGATTTTATTTGGAAAATAAAACTGAACAAAACCCTGATCAAATAAGTGAGCAAATAAGAGCTCTCATGAATTTATTGAAAGGAAGAGCACCTGGCGGATTATTAACGGCTTTTCGATCACCACAGGTTATATTTGGAATGACAGCATTAAACAGGATAAAGAATTACTTAGATGGTAATCTTGAAGAAGGAGAAAGAAGAGTTTTAATAATAACTGATGATTTTACTGAAAAGTTTGCTAGCCCGATAAGTAATATACTTGGTAAAATAAATATAGATTCAAGAGTATGGTCTGGAGTGAAGCAAGAGGTACCAATTGATACTATTGATGAAGCAGTAAAAATATGCGAGGATTTTAAACCTAGAGTATTTGTAGCAATTGGTGGAGGGAGTGTACTTGACACTACAAAAGCTTTAATGATTAAATACGAGAAACCTGAAACAAATCTATTCATGGTGTCAGCTTTAGAGCCTCTTGGTTTGAGGAAAAAAATTAAATATTTTGTTGCTATTCCAACAACATCAGGAACTGGATCTGAAGTTACCCTCGCTTCAATGCTAACTGATATATCTCGTGATCCTCCGAAAAAATTTACCGTCTCTCATCCAGAGTTGATTCCTGATTATACAGTTTTAATTACAGATTTTGTAAAAGATATGCCGCCATTTTTAACCATGGCTACAGGACTTGATGCATTGGCTCACGCAGCAGGATCTTATGTATCAAATATAGGAACTCCATTTGCGGATGCAATGAACATATACGCCATTAAAGAAATAATAAAATATTTACCTCGTGCAGTTAAATATGGAGCCAAAGATATAGAAGCTAGAGCACATATGCAAATAGCAGCGAGTATGGCTGGACTTGGATTTATTCACTCCCGTGTTGGAATAGATCATGCCTTAGGTCATAGTTTAGGTAAAGTACTCAATGTTCATCATGGACTTTGTGTCGGGATGTTTCTACCGTATACGATTGCTTTCCAAATGAAAATTTCAGAAAGATGGAAAGATTTATGTCCAATTTTTGCAATTGATACTAAAAATAAAGATAATGATGAGTTATTTACTGAATTTCTTCATAGTATTAAAGAGTTCATACATTCAATAGATGGTCCAGTATGTGTAAAAGAAATAAAGAATCCAGTCATTACTGAAGAAGACTACTATAAAAATCTCGATCTCTTGGTAAATTACGCTGAAACAGATCCTGTAGCTTTTATGGTTACTCGTTATATCGATAGCGAAGTTATAAAAAGAATATTTGAATATGCTTGGGATGGTAAAACCATTGATTTTTAAATTATTTGGAGTGATTTAGAAAAATGAACGATAAATTATTTGGTTATAATGGTAAAATCCTCTTTGTAGATTTAGGCAGAGAAAGTTTTGAAATAAAAGATTTAGATCCTAAAATTGCTCAAAAATATTTAGGGGGTACAGGATTAAGCGCTAAATTAACGTACGATCTCCTCTCAGAAGAAGACTACAATATATTGAGAGAAAATCCATACGCAGAAATTAATCCTTTAATTTTTGCTACTGGTCCTATAACAGGTACTATTCGCCCAAATTCAGGTCGCTATACCGTGAGCGGGATATCACCTTTAACTGGTATTTGGGGTGAAGGATCTTCGGGTGGTTGTTTTGTATCGCATTGAGAAATAGTGGATTTGATGCTGTTATTTTCTTAGGAAAGTCAAGTAAATTAAGCTATGTATTTATCCGCGATGGAAAAATAGAGTTTAAGGATGCTTCAAAATATCAATAAAGATTGCTACGAGACCCAAAAACTAATTAAAGATGAAATAAATGTTCCAAACATTCGGATAGCTTGTATTGGCCCAGGGGGAGAAAATCTTGTTAAATATAGCGCTATATTGAATGATGAAGGGAGAGTAGTTGGTAGGTGTGGGTTAGGAGCTCTTATGGGTTCAAAGAATTTAAAAGCATTAGTAGTACATGGAATAGAAAAGATTAATCTAGCAGATAACGAACTAGGGAAAACATTAAGAAAGGAAGCACAACTTGAAAGGGAAGCAAACCCGATGGGAGAAGTCGGAACCTTACTTTTTAATTTATATGGTACTAATATGTATCTCGATCTAGGGATGGTTAATGGTGATACTCCAGGATATTACTTTACAGAAACGGAATTTATTGCCGAGAATTTAACAGGGAAAACTCTGAGAGAAGAATATCCCATGTTCAGTTATGGGTGTGCAGGTTGTATGATAAAGTGTGGTAAATCAACAGTTATTAGCATAGGGGAGGTTCAAATTGAAAGCGATGGACCAGAATATGAATCTGTTGCAGCATTAGGTAGTTTATGTGGTGTTTTTGATTCAAAACCAGTAGTTCTTGCAAACCATCTTTGTAATAAATTTGGTATCGATACTATTTCTTGTGGAGTTTCAATTGCTTTTCTAATTTATTTAGTTGAAAACAATTTAGGTGTCAACAAAATAAAGGAATTTTTGAATGATATTCCTGTGGAAGATATTAAGTGGGGAAATGGAGAACTTGTTTGCAAACTTATTGAAAAAATAGGCCAGAGGGAAGGTATCGGGGATGTTCTTGCAGAAGGCGTGAGAGTTATGGCTTTGAAGTTTGAAGTGGATCCTGAATTAGCGGCACATGTAAAAGGCTTAGAAATCCCTATGCATGACCCTAGAGCATTTGCCGGTCAAGCATTAAGTTATATGACAGGATGTGTTGGGGCAAACCATAACAAATGTGACTGGTATTCAGCGGAATCGGGAACAATTAACAATAGAATTCTCCATATTAAACGAAGTAAAAACAGATTTGATGTAACGGGACGAGAAAAAGGAGTCGTAAATCTTCAAGACTTGAGGGCTATTGATGATTCGGCAGTGAATTGCAATTTTGCAACCCCTAAATTCGAACATATTATTGGCTATATAAATGCTGCAACAGGTTTTAATTACGATCGAAAATCACTAATAAAGGTTGGCGAACGAATAAACAATTCGAAACGTTTAATTAGTTGTAAACTAGGAATTTCAAGGAAAGATGATAAATTACCCAATCACAATATGAAAATACTATCATCAGGAAGATTAAAAAATGTAAAGCTCGATTTAGAAGATAATTTGAGGAAATATTATAATATTCGGGGATGGGATTGGGAAACTGGAAGACCGTCGAAAGAAAAATTGAAAGATTTAGAGATAATTTCGTAAATCGGAATAAAAAAATATCAATAAATAGCCAACAGCTATTAAAAATCTTTTTAAAAATTCCTTAATTTTACTATTTATATATTTAAAACAAACAAAAGTGTTTAATATAGAGTCAACATCTAAAGGATTAATTTTTAAATTAGAGAGAATGGCTACTGACGATGGTCCTGGCGTGCGTACAACAATTTTTTTAAATAATTGCCTTTTAAATTGCATTTGGTGTCACAATCCAGAATCAATTCCAAAAAAGCCTCAACTTTATTGGATAGAACGTAAATGCATTGGATGTAATAGTTGTATAGATGCTTGCCAAGAGGATGTTTTACTTTTTGAAGATGATGGATTACACATTAATAGAGAAAGATGTACTAGTTGTGGAGATTGCGTAGAAGCGTGTCCTAGTACGGCATTAAACATGCATGGAAAATGGTGGGATGTAGAAGAACTTTTTCACGAAATAGAAAAAGAAAAAATATTCTTTAATAAAACAAAAGGAGGTATAACCGTTTCTGGTGGTGAACCTACTTTACAACCAGATTTTCTCTTGAAAATTTTGAAATTATGCAAGGAAAATGGTATTTCTACGGCTTTAGATACGTGCGGAATTTCAAGTAAAAAAGTGTATCAAGATTTATTACCCTACCTTGATATAGTGTTGTTAGATATCAAAGAGATTGATCCTGAAAAACATAAAGAATACACAGGCGTTTCAAATAAAACAATCTTAGAAAACGCCAAATGGATTTCTAAATATATCAAGGAAAATAAGAAAATTATGTGGATAAGGACACCCTTAATTCCAAACTATACTGCCACGGAAGAGAATGTTCAAGGCATTGGAGAATTCATTGTAAATGAATTAAATAATAAACCTGATAAATGGGATTTATTAAGTTTTAATAAACTCTGTGATATTAAATATACACAATTAGGTAAGTCATGGTCTTTAAAAGATGAGCCATTAATGACAAAAGAAGAGATGGAAAATTTTATTGAAATTGCTAAAGCTACTGGGGTTAAGAATGTTAAGTGGTCGGGTTTAACTCGTTAGGTTCAGATAACGATAACAAGATACTATTTTTCTTAATTTTTATACAAAAATATCGTAACCAAATATATCTTTACTAGTTTTAAAAATTGAAGCTAAGAAGGGAAAATCAAATTTAAAAAATAAAAAGAATGATATATTAAAATTTATAATTCATTGAAAACTGTTCTTGCGATAATATCATCCTGAAGCTCTTTTGTTAAATCTATGAATCGAGCAGAATAGCCTGTGACTTTAACGGATAAGTCAGGATAATTTTCTGGATGAGCTTGTGCGTCCCTAAGGGTTTCTGAGCTTATTGGATTTATTTGAAGCTCTCGACCTCCTAAATCTAAATACGCCTCTACTATAGATGTTAATTGATTGAGTCCCTCGTCTGTTTGCATTATACTAGGATTGAGTCTAACATTCATTGATGCGCCATTAGTTAGATGAGGTTCAGCTGTTGCATATGCTACTGATAGGAGTGCCATGGTAAGACCATTCGTTTCTGTCCCATTTGCAGGAGAAATACCGTTCGCCACGGGTTCGCCTTTTAATCTTCCATCTGCAGTTGCCCCTAACATTTTACCTTCTATAATCTGAGTTCCAGAAGATACAAGGCAATTATGATATATACCATCACCGCCTCTCGCTTTATATTTTCTTGTAATATCACATAAAGTATTTGCCACCCATAATGCAATTTCGTCAGTGCTTTCATCACCATTACCATATTTAGGAGCTTTATTTCGTAATTTTTCTCGAAGTTTTTCAGCCCCCTTGAAATTATTATTCATATGGTTAACTAATTCTTCCATGGATACTAATTTCTCTTCAAATACTGCCCAGCGAATTGCTGCTAAGGAATTAGTAACTGTTGCAAGCCCTTGCGAGCCCATGGGGTTATTGTTGTATTTAGCTCCATTTCGAGTTGCGTCCATTCCGCTTTCGAGACATCCTTCTATTGAAGAAGAAAGCAACGGGGAAGGTAAATACTCAGCAAATGTTTTATCCTTTATCTCAGCCTTTTTCACACAGAGGTCTATTGAAAATTTAAGTTGGTCTACAAAAGCCTTCTTTACATCTTCAAAAGATTTAAAATCTTTTGCTGGGGGTGTTTTTGCCCCAAGGGTTTTATTTCCTGATAAAATAGTACGGCCCTCATTTAATGCCATATTAAGAATGATTGAAATCTGAACAGCATTACCTGCAGTATAAGAGAAGTCATTCCCTGTACCATGTGGTTCTACACAACCGACGATTGAATAATCTCGGGCATCTTCTAATGAATATCCTGTATTATGAAGTTGTGGTACTAAAACCTCATCATTATGAATTCCCATTCCGGCCGTATATTTATAAGCTTCAAGAGTTCTTTTCAAAAAATCACGGGGTGACTTGGGGGAGATTCGGATCGATAAGGTATTCAATAAACTTTTTACATTTGCAATAGCTTCGAGAAACATATAAGATACGTCATTAGTGGCATCATTTCCATCCTTATCTAGTCCTCCAATAGTTATATTGTTCTGTCCAGCTATAACAACAGAAGAAAGTTTAACTAAATATTCCTCAATTGCTTCTACAGCTTCCTCATAAGTAATTCGACCTTCTGCTAAATCGGTTGTGTAATATGGGTAAAGATATTGGTCCACCCGTCCTTGAGAAAATATGTTTCCTTCACCATAACTCATTTCCATAACGACGTTCGTCATCCATACTGACTGAAGTGCTTCCATAAATGTTCTATGTGGAAGTGCTGGTACTCGTCTTGCATGTTCGGCAATTTCAAGAAGTTCAGCTTTTCTTGTTTCTGATGCAGTTTCCGCCATTTCCATTGCGAGATCAGCATATCGATTGGAATAATCACAGACGGCGTTTGCGGCTACTACGACTGATTCATAAAAATCCTTGCGTTGGTCATATTTTTCATCTGTTTCCTTAAGATTTGCAAGACCTTCTTCCGCCATCTTTTCGATTCCTCTAAATCCCATTTTAAGTACTCGTCTATAACCTGGTATGACATGTCCTTGACCCATAGCACCTGCAAACATATCAGTGCCGCTCCCAAAACTAACGAGTGGCATTGCACCTATAGCTCCCTTCGGTTCCTCATATAAACCTGCCTCTTTATAAGCTTCTACCTTTCGATCTGCGACTGTTCTTCCTTTCCAGTAGGGCAGAATTTCGTTCCTCAACTCATCAAGTTCTTCTTCTGTTAAGGGAACATACCGGTTAATAAAAGAAATTTTTGAAATAATCATTTCTTTTAATTTTTGATTTATTGACTCGTCAACAACAAACCCTAAAAGTTTAACACGCATTCCACGTTCAATTTCAATTGGATCAGCTCTTACTTTACTAGATTTTACGCCTACGAGAAGCTCATGCTCATCAATTCTTATTGGAAGACATCGTAAAAATTCCTCTAATGCTTTCACATTTTTCATACATGGAGGAGCATCTTCCATTTGTTTATATATTCTTGTATAACACCGAGCTCGCTCAAGATCAAGTTCTCTAGGCATTGAGAGCATTATATCTCTAATCATTCGAACTCTCTCTGAAGGTATCCCTTGAAGAGGAGTCATTTTCAAATCTTGAACTACCATAATTCAACAATTGTATTGGTTATTAATTAAATTTACGGAGTAAATTTATTTAAAACTATCTATTATTAAATATTTAAATTTTTCTACAGACAATTAATTTTCACCAAAATGAGTTACAAATATATTCAACATTAACACCCTTAGCTTAAGACTTAATACAATACTGACTTCAAAATTACTTTAAGTTTTATACTAAATTAACAAGAAATATATTTTTATTTACTCGTTCAATAAATTCTCTTTAAAAGATTTTTTTTTAACTACATAGATGTTGGTGGATTATTACACCAAATAAAGTGGTCTTCTTCGATTTTAATCTTTTGAGGAAGATTTAATTCACAATCTTTTGTACGAGCGTCAGATACACATCGTGGATTATAACTACAACCAGGTGGTGGTGCTATAGGACTTGGGACTTCACCTTTGATAACAAAGCTGATCTCTTGGTTGTAAGGATCGATTTCAGAGCGCGAGGCGAGGAGAGCTTGAGTATAGGGATGAGTTGGATTTGAAAAAATTTGATCATTACTTCCAACCTCTACAAATTTACCAAGATACATGACAGCTATGCGATCAGCAACATGGGAAACAACAGCTAAATTGTGGGTAATAAACAAAAAGCCATAGCCATATTCTCCTTGTAAATCTTTTAGAAGGTTAAGAATTTGTGCTTGTACTGATACATCAAGAGCTGAAGTAGGTTCATCTAAAATTATCAACTCGGGATTGCAAGCTAATGCTCTAGCTATAACAATTCTTTGTTTTTGTCCACCTGAAAATTCGTGAGGATAACGATCCATATGTTCTCGTTTTAACGACACTTGGTTTAACAATTTTAAAACCCTTTTTCTAATTTCTAATTCATTAGTTATACCAAGTAAATTTTTGAGAGGATCAGCTATAATGTCAACTACTTTTTTACGGGGATTCAAAGAGGCGTCTGGGTCTTGGAAAATCATTTGAATCTTTTGTCTTAAAGGAGATGAATATTTGCGAGGAATTGCCGTATCTTGGAATAATACTTCTCCTTCTGTTTTTGCGACTAAACCTAGTATTGCTTTTGCAATAGTTGTTTTTCCACACCCACTTTCTCCCACTAACCCAACTGTTTCACCAAACTTTACATCAAATGAAACTCCATCAACTGCTTTAACTGTTCCTATTTTTCTTTTTAAAATTCCTCCTAAAAGTGGATAATGTACCTTAAGATTTCTAACCTCAAGAAGATTCATAGTTCTTTCAAGATTACTAATTTGACTAAATTTTTCAATCCTAACTACTTTATATGTAATATATTTAACAGCAAAACTAACAATCGCAGCTATTAAACTGTATATAATTAAATATATCCAAAAATTTCCTAAGAGAATATCGGGTAGTGGAATAAAGATAAAAAGAATACTAGTAAATGATGATATTATGTATAGGGGGAATCTTAATCTAACTAATTGGGATCGAGGATCCCAATTAATAATAAAAATTGAAATAATGAAAGCTAAACCAAAATATAATAAAAAGGTTAAGACTAATGCTACTACTAAAATGATATAAGGATCATCCAATTGAAAAATCATAATTTTTCCCCTACTACATGTTTATATTCGATAATTTTTATTAAAAAAGTCAAGATCACGACCTAATCTCATTTTTATTTATTTATATATTTGCTCCTTCTACTTTCTTTATAGTAATTTCTGCTAAATGTTTATATTCTGGATTATAGAGATGGCATGCCACATAATAATCCTTATCAACCTCATTTTGTTTTGGAACTATTGATTCACAGGGATCGAAACAATATTTACATCTGGGATGAAATCTACATCCTGATGGCGGATAAATTAAATTTGGAACCATTCCCGTTATAACTTCAAGCTTAACTTGCTTTTTTCCAACAACAGGAACAGAAGCTATAAGTCCTTGGGTATATGGATGATAAGGATTAGTTAATAATCTCTTTATATTTCCATATTCAACAATTGATCCGCTGTACATTACAGCAACACGATTACACATTTTAGAGATAAGACCTAAATCGTGAGTAATATATAATATACTAGTGTTGTATTTCTTACGAAGTTCTTTCATCAGTTTAAGAATTTGATTTTGTATTGTAACATCTAACGCAGTAGTCGGTTCATCAGCAATCAGTAATTTAGGTCGACATGCCAATGCCATCGCAATCTGAACTCTTTGCCGCATACCACCACTTAATTCATGAGGATATCTATCAAAAATTACTTCAGGAAATGGTATATTTAAGTCTTTTAAAAGGGCTATACTCCATTCCTGAGCAATGCTATATAAACTCTTATTAGGAAATTTCGAAGTTTCGACAAGCAGTTCGTTTTCCATATGTAGTAAAAATACTTCCGATATTTGTTTACCTATTTTAAAAACAGGATTAAGCGAATTAAGAGGATCTTGAAAAATCATAGTAATATTTTTTCCACGATATTTTAACATTTCTAATTCAGATTTTAGAGACAGATCTTCTCCACTGAAAACAATATTTCCTTTTTCTCTTTTTCCTGGAGGGCGAATTAGTTGAACAATGGATAAAGCGGTAACAGATTTTCCACAACCGGTTTCGCCTACAAGACCAAGAACTTCACCTTCATATATTTTAAAAGAAACGTCTTCTACTGCCCGAACTACACTCTCTTCCGTATAAAAATATGTAGTGAGGCCTTTCACATGAAGGATAATGTGGTTGCCATTTAATTTAGAGCTTTCTAAGGATTGCTCTTCGACCAATTCTAACGCTTTTTGGAGTTTTAAATTGCTTTTTTCCTGAGTGCTTGGCATAAATTTCTTTTTCAACGATATATAAAATATGAAAGCATAAAGAGCACTAACAATGATAATTAACATGCGAATGTCCTGTTTATATATTATTACTCCAAATAATCTATTCATATATAATTCAAAGATTACTAATTGTATTGACCAAATTCCAAATGAGATCAGTCCACCAGAAAACATGGAATATTTTAAAGGTCTTTCAGGAATTCTTTTCTCAATCGAACGAATTCTATTAATTAGCATTGTCACGAGCATATCAAAAACAACAGTAAAACCCGCCCATATAAATCCAAGGTAAAATATATCAACAAATACCGGTGGTTGCCCTTGAAGTCTTTCAAGTCCTAGGAGAGGAATTGAAATAAATATTATGGCAATTATCCAAGTTATTCCAATAAATATTCTAAATATTTTGATAAACGGTTTCTTAAAATGCACCTCCCTTGAAGCTCTAATTCTTTTATCTTTTAATATTAGTATTTTAGAGAAAAAATAAAAGATAGTAGTAGTAATTGCGAATGAGACCGCATTATTATTGAAAGCCAAAAATATGGAATTGAAAAGCCATAAGGTTTCAAAGGTAAATTTAATGTAAATAATAATAGGAAATACTATAACAAAACAAATTAATGCTGACCTTCTTTTAAATACCTTCTTTGAGAGTTGTTTGTCTTCAGGAATTTGATTATTAATAAAATTTGTAATTAAATATAAAACAAAGACAATAATAATTGACTCAATTAATGCTTTTCCGTAGTTTAATCCAAACACAGTTTGATATATTGTATTTAAAACTTTTTATCCCTCTTTTTTATAATTTTAATCGTGGATCTAATGCATCTCGAAATCCATCTCCAAGAAGTATATATCCTATGGCAGCAATTCCAATAAACAATCCTGGCCAAACAGCAGCACCGAGATTACTATATTTACCTCGAGCCCATAAAATATCAATACCCCAGCTTGCTACAGTATTGTCTGAAAATCCTATAAATGCAAGACCTGCTAAACCTATTATTGCTACTGCGGCACCTCCAAAAAAAGATATTAGCATAGGAGATACCGCATTTGGCAATATGTGCTTAAACATTACAATAAACCGTGACGCACCACCTACTTTTGCTGCTTGAACGTATTCAAGTTGCTTTATTTGAAAAACAAGTGATCGCATGAACCTAATATTATACGGTATAAAAAGAAGTCCGTAAACAATAAGTGTGGTAAATAAATCGCTACCAACCATAGGAGTAATAATGATAATGAGTATCAGTGTTGGAAAAGCATAGAATAAGTCTACAAAGCGCATTATGAGATAGTCAATAACTCCACCGATATAAGCAGAAAAGATACCTATAGCAAGATTTAATCCAAGGGATATTGCTACGGGGATTAACGACGAAAAAACTGTAGTTCTAGCGCCCCAAATAATTCTAGCTAAAACATCATATCCATGATATGTTGTCCCTAACGGATGTTCCGGTGATGGGAGAGCATAAGGATCTGGATTAAGCGGAACATGTGGTATTACTAAGTCTTGTAATGGATAGGGAGTAATCCAAGGTGCAAATACGGCTAGCGCAAAAATAAATAAAATCATTATTAGCCCTATTAATGTAAGATGTTTAATAAGGTGTCGAAACAATCTCCTTTTAGATTTTATTTTTTCAATCTGATATTCTTGCGCAGAAAATTCGGGATCCCGCCAACCAGGAATTAAATAAAACTTTAAAAAACGAAGAAATTTCTTTTTTCTTAACGATTTCGATGCTACATGCTCCTTTAGTTGTTCTCCTTTTAATGCCAATTCTGATATCTTAAACGACCTCTCAATTTTTATTTGTTATGTATATGTTATTCGCGGGTCAATTATCGTATATAAAACATCTGCGATTAAAGTCCCCGAAAGGATTATTATAGTCGCAAATACTAAGAGCCCAAGGGTAACTAGGTAATCTCCTGTTATTATAGAAATGACCATGTAATAACCATATCCTTTATAATTAAAAACTATTTCGATAAAAAAAGAGCCTAATAACGCTGTTGCCGTACCCGCTACGATAAGATTACTGACAGGCAGTAATGCATTACGAATAGCGTGTTTATTTATTACGTCTTGTTCTACCACACCTTTAGCTCGTGCAGTTCTAATATAATCTTGATTTAAAACGTCCAACATGCTCGATCGCGTTTGTCTTGTCATACTCGCCAATGAGACGAAAGTTATACATATAGCTGGAAGTATCAAATGTGCAATTGTATCCCACAAATAAACTTGGTTGTTAGCTATTATGCTATCAATAATTCGAAATCCTGTTATAGATGGCGGAGGATTTTTTAATCCAGGTGTATTTCCGAAAAAAGCGGGTATATCAAAGCTTCCATATGTAAAATTACTTATATAATACCCAAAAAAGCGTTGGAGTAAGTCAGCAATCCAAAAGATAGGGAATCCTGCTCCTATTATTGCAACAGCTCTAACACCTACATCTTTTATATTATCCTTATGGATAGCAGAAGCTACTCCAAGTTTAACTGCGATAATAGGACTTAGTATTATTGGGATTATCATTAATTCTATAGTTCTTGGAAATATTTCCGAAATTAAATCTATTACTGGTTTATCCTGTGCAATTAAATAAGAAGAACCCCAATTTCCGGTAAAGAAATTCTTAAAATATGTAGCAAGCTGCACGAACCAAGGGTCATAATATCCAATTCTCCTTAATTCTGCTTCAATAACATCAGGATCGAGTGTACCACCCAATCTACCGGCAACCGGGTTAACTAAATTTTGTTGAACCATTAAATACGATAAGAACCAAGAGATTGCTAGAACAAGAAACAACATCGGAATCATCATTAATATCCGTTTGATAATATATTTTATCATATTTTTTGGTTGTTTAGCCATCTTTTACTCCCTTTTTTCAAATAAGAATTTGCTTTAAGTATTTTACTATATATTTCTTTTTGATTTAATAAATTGTTTAACTTTCATACCGCTGATAGCACCAGAGAGCGTAGTCGCAAATAGTATAATAATATGTAAATAACCCTTCCAATTTCCAAATTGTAAAATAAATGGCTCCAGACTAAACCCAAACATGATTGCATAAAAAATAAAAGCTTCAACAATTATTAAAGGCACAAGCCAGATTGACGCTTTTATTCCGTAGTGCGGAATATCCTCCTTATATGTTAATAAAAAACAAGTAATAAATAATAATATTAAAGGCAAAAAGAATGTATCTACATACGCTTCAAATGTCCAAAATAACACCGTTCTTTCCATTTCAGTAAAGCTTATCCAAGTTTGTGTCGTAAGAGAGATCCACTGATTAACCATAACGATATTAGCAACAATACCATAATATCCTAGTAATACAATTGTATAAGCTAAAAAAAAACCACCTTGACGGCCAAAATCGATTTTTATATTACCTTTCTTCTCGTTATTGTTAGTTCTAAATCGAGGTTCCTCGTCTTGTAACATTATCATAAATCGAGATTTTTTAAATTTGATTCAAAAAAATATATAATTCCACAAGCTTTAAATAAATTTACATCGTAAATTAACTTATAACAAAAATTTAACAAAAAATTCGAATACTAAATTAACAAAAACAATAAGGAGTATAGTAAAAATGAGAAAATGGTCAAAAAAATTAATTTTTTTTTCTATTTATTATTTCTATGGTATTTCCAATTCTACCTTTCGATGTTAAAGCTCAAGGAACGATACCTAATTTTACTGTAGGAGCTGTCGGACCGGCCCCCATAGGTAATTGGGATGGTCCTTGTTTTGGAGCAAGTACTGGCGATTATTTCAGGTATAACGCTCTTGAAGGATTGTTTGAGTTGCCTTATTCTGCGGAAACTGGAGAGTACGATAATTCAGTACCATTACTTGCAGCCAATTGGACAATATATGAACGACCAGATGAAATGAACGCTGCAGGTTTTATGAACTATGATGGAGTTGATTATATGGATATTACTCTCAGAGATAATGTTAAGTTTCACGATGGCTCAGATTGGAACGCCACAGTCTGCAAATGGAATATTGATAGGCACATGTACACCTTGGGGAGTATAAATTATTGTCTTGGTGGTACAGTTGATTCAGCTGTGACTCGTAACAGAGGGCTTTATTGGATGAGTGTAAATGATTGGGATGATTATGCAACTCCGTCTTGGAATGTAACAAAATTACGGGGACCTCTAGCCCCTCCTCCTTTTGACGCCTATGGATATCTTAGTGAATATCCTGGATTTGGAACATCCTTTTACGCTGATATCCCATTTGGTTATAATCGTTTTCCTCGGTTTACAAACATAACCATACTGGATAACAAGCAATCAGGAGGAACGGTTAGAGTATTCTTTAATGATTGGAGTACTGGCCCACAGTATTTATCAAATGCGTTTATGAGAATGATCTCCATGGCATCTTATGAAGACTATTTTGATGTTCCTATCTTTGGATATGGAGATCACCCAAGCTTTCCACAAAATAACGCAATATCTCCTTTCCCTGGACATTTAATCGGTACGGGGCCCTATATGTTTGATAATTTTTCTATAGATACAGGTACAATGACAAGATTTGATAATTGGTGGAACTCTTCAGCTCAACAGGCTAAAGGGTGGCATAAAGTTCCAAGTGTGGCAGTAGTCACTTTTAGTCATGACGAATCAGGATATAACGCAAGGACCACCGCGCTGGTGACAGGCGATATTGACTTTGCCTATGATCATTCCTGGGAACCGCTTGGTTATAGTGATATAGCTGTCGCTCCTAACATAGAATATGTAGATATGGGTCAGGAAAATTACGGGGAAGTTATCGTTTTAAATTGTGCTGATGAGACCTATTTGCGGTATTGGTATGATGTAGGTTTCAATTTAACTCAATGGGGAATTTTAACCTCCACTAATTTTAAGGAAGCAAATGGAACTCTAAAGCCTGTACATGGAGTTGATCGCGCCTTTAGAAAAGCGCTTTCTTACGCTTATGACTATGATACATATTTGGCATTATTTGGAGGCCGGTTAGTGCGTTCTGGGGGATTAGTGGCAACTACTCACGAATATTATGACCCATCTGTAACTTTACCTTCTAGAGATCTCACTATAGCGCGACAAACCCTTCTAGATCATCCAGTCTGGGGTTCAATTTGTGCTTCTCGTGGTTTGACTAGTACAACAGACGATTGGAACACTGTAGCAGGGAGTAATCCCCTCTACACATTTGAGCATCATTACGATGGCGCCCATCTTGAATCTTATTCTATGTTAATATCCGCTCTTGCTGATATTGGGTGTTCCATAGATGCTACCGAAGATTTAATCGGTACCTATCCTGCAATATTAGCAGGTCAACTGCCTTTATTATCCAACGATGGATTTGCAATTAAACCTTTTCACGACCGGATTAATGATCTTGGATACATTCAAGCGTATTATCAAAGCACGGGCATTATTGAGCGAACTCCGGCGGGTGCTACCTTTCCATATATACCTTATACTAGATACATAGCAGATTACAATTCATATCCTTACGCATTTCCCTATAAAGGGGGTGCCAATATGGGTTTTAATTACAATGCTACTTGTGATGGTTTGATTGCCAAACTTTGGTTCCAAAACTCCACTGGAAGGGAACAGTACTATAGTGAATTGGCAGATTGGGCTCAAAATGAACAATATCCAATGCTCTATTTAGGAAACGATTTAATAGGACGCGCAGTGGATAAAGATTGGGACACTGGTTGGGATTGGAATTACATATTGCATTTTGATTTAGTGAAATATAGTCCTACTGCTCCAGAAGCAATTCCAGTCGAGCTGATTATTTTAATTTTGGTTATTAGCGGAGTAGCAGTGATAGGGGTAGCAACCATACTGATAATTAGACGCAAAAGGAAAAACTATAGAAATACTAAAAAATAAACTAATTAAAATATAACTTTTTTATTTTTTTTTTATCTAATATTCTCGATTATTCAGAAGTAAATTTAATTTTTAAAGAAGAAATAAATATTACAATCTCAAAAAATATCCAAAGTTTAAAGGAAGATAAGCATTATCTATTTTTTAATTTATTTTAACCTAAATTTAATTGAAAAAGAAAATTTTAATGTAATCTCAAACCATTCCTACGAATTTATC
>JAUWBH010000200.1 GCA_030605085.1 Promethearchaeota archaeon
GTAAATTTTTACAAATTATCCAATGTGCCCAAATTTAACCATCATAAATTTAAACTTACCCAAAATATACGATTATATTTAATTTATTATTAAAAATAATAAGTATGAAATAAAAAACCTTTTAAACTACCTCTACATTAATATATGAACATATATGAAAAAATAGGAGAAATAGAGATGAATAAAAAACTAGAAAAATTAAAAAACATTATCACAGCCATGATAACTCCATTTCGAGAAGATTTTTCTTTAGATGACGAGAAATATCGAGAATTTATTAGATTCCAAATTAATAACGATTGTCAAATATTAACTATGGGGACTACAGGGGAAAGTGCAACATTATCTCATGAAGAACATCATAAAGCAATAAATATAACCATTGATGAAGCGAAAAAAAGCGGGAAAGATCCTTTTATTCTAGCAGGAACAGGGAGTAACTCAACTCAAGAGGCAATATCCTTATCTAAATACGCTGAAGAGGCTGGTGTAGATGGTTTATTAATAGTAGTACCATATTACAATAAACCTGTTCAACATTCATTAATTGATCATTATTCGGCTATTGCTGATTCAGTTTCTACTCCTATAATATTATATAATGTCCCAAGTAGAACGGTAAGAAATTTGGAACCTGAAACAATATCTAAATTAGCATATTCTAAAGATAATATCGTCGGGATAAAATGTGCAAGCGGAAATATTGACCAAATTACAAGAATTATAAAGTCTACTCCAGACGATTTTATCGTTCTGAGCGGTGATGATGGTATGACATATCATCTAATGGCTTTAGGCGGAAAAGGGGCTATTAGTGTAGTTTCAAATATAATACCAGCAAAATTAATGGAATTTACAAAATCAATGAACGCTGGTGATTGGAGTAAAGCAAGAAATATGCAGCTTAATTTATATGACCTGTTCAAAGTATTATTTATCGAAACAAATCCTGGCCCAGTAAAATATGCTGCTGAACTAATGGGAATAATGAATAAAAGGATGAGACTACCACTTACGCCTCCACTGGAAGAAAATCAAGTAAAAATTAAAAAGATATTAGAAAATTTAAAATTAATTTAATATAACTCTATTTAAATATGGGAGGGTTTTATTTTGATAAAATTATTAATTTTAGGCGCCGCTGGTTCAATGGGTAAATTAATAAGTAAATTAGCGTTAGAAGACGATGAAATTGAAGTCGTTGCAGCATGTGATGTAAATAAAATTGGCCAAGAATTAGGGAGGGCAATGGGTGTTGAAGACCCTAATGAAATAAAAATTAGTAGTACTGAACTTTTAGAAACTATAATAAAAGAAACAAATCCAGAAGTAGCTGTGGATTTTTCAATCGCAAAGGCAACAGAAAAAAATTGTTTGATCTGTGTAAAAAATAAAATAAGATGCGTTATTGGTACTACAGCCCTAACTCAAGAATTTTTAGATGAATTTGAGAAATTGATTGGAGAATTTGAAGCACCAGCTGTAATATCTTCAAATATGGCAACGGGTGTTAACATATTTTTTAAAATGGTCTCAATTTTAACTGCGTATTTAGAAGACTGGGACATAGAAATACTGGAAAGCCACCATATAAGAAAACGGGATAATTATTCAGGGACCAGTTTAACTATAGCAAAAATAATTTGTGATACTCTCGGAATTGAGATGGATGATATTATTAAGTATGGGCATCCAAAAGGTCCAGCTTTAAGAAAAAAAGGTGCAAAGAACGAAATTGGAATGCATTGCATTCGAGCTGGCGATATTGTTGGTGATCATATCATTTTATATGCTGGTTCAGGAGAGAGAATTGAATTTAAACATCAAGCTCATAGTAGAATGTGTTTTGCATCGGGGGCAATTACTGCAATAAAGTTCGTTGCTGACGCTAAAGAAAATAGAATATATACGACTCAAGAAGTCTTAGGCTTGTAGCTATTCTTTTTTACTATTACTTTTTTTAAAATAAGGAGAGATAAAATTATAAAAATTATCAGGGCAGATCAGTGTTATCATCAATCTGAACTTACAGATTTCATTACGCCTAATCTTCATTGAGAGCAATTGAAGGGTATCCAAGCCTCAACTGTCTCTTTTTTATAACTTTATCTCAATATAAAGAAGTTTGACTAAATTTAAAGTTTTTATTATTATTATTATTATTAGAAATTAAATTTACTTATTTTAAGTAATCTGGTACTATTTGATCTTTTAACAAATCTTCGTAGGTTTCTGCTCTTCTAATCAGAAAAGATTGTCCATTATTTATTAAGATTTCAGCTGGGCGTGGACGGGAATTATATGGACTACTCATGGTAAATCCATACGCTCCAGAATCTAGAATGGCAAGATAATCGCCTTCTCTTAGTTCTGGCAACTCTCTATCGTATCCAAGAACATCTCCGGATTCGCAAATTGGACCTGTAATATCGTATTTTAACATTTTTTCTCTTGAATTTGTATCGCAAGCGATGATGTGATGATAAGAGCCATACATTGTCGGGCGAATTAGAATATTAAAACCAGCATCAATTCCCGCAAACAATTTATATCCATTATCTTTAATTGTATTGATTTGGGCTAAAATTATGCTTGCTTCTGCTGAGATATAACGCCCTGGTTCAATAAATAAGAAGGGTTCACCGAAGTTTCCTTTCCTTACCATGTCTTTAAATTTGCTAATTACAACATCTTTATAAATCTTTAAGTCTAAAGGGTTCTCCGAAGGTCGATATGGTATGCCAAGACCCCCGCCGAAATCTATAAATTCAAGTTGAATTTTCAAAGAGCTTGTAAGTTCTTTTATTATAGACAAATATTTCTTAGAGGCTTTTTCAAAAGCTTTAGGGTCTAAAATACCTGATCCTATATGGATATGTATGCCAAATTTTTTGAATCCCCTTTCCAATGCTTTAGAATAAGCTTCAATAACTTGATTATCTAATATTCCGAACTTTAATTCTTTTCCGGCTGTTATTGTATGTGCGTGGTGTCCCGCTCCGAATTCTGGATTTATTCTAAATGATACTATATTTTTTTCTTTTCCTAATTTATCGTATGCTTTTACTAATCGTCTGAGTTGGCTAATACTATCTAAATTAACTAAAACATCGTTTTCAACAGCAAACTCAAAATCACTATCTGTAAACATATTTCCCGTGTAAATTATTCGTTTGGGAGATATTCCTGCTTGAAAACATGTGTAAATTTCTCCTGCAGATGAACAATCAAAACAAGATCCTTCAGAGTCTAAAATTTTTAAAATTGATAAATTTGAGTTAGATTTCATGGCAAATTGGATTCTATTTTTTCCGTATTCCGAATCGAGCATTTCTTTTAACTTTCTATAACGCTTTCGAATCATCTGTTCGCTAATTATGTATATTGGCGTTCCATATTTCTCCGCAATCTCCAATGTATTCATATTTGCGAAATATAAAATTCCATTTCGATATTCTAAATTCTTTTCTTTTAACCAATCTTTATATTCCATCATATTAGTTTAGATTTTCAGACAATATATTTTTTTTCCAATATAACTAATTAAACTCGTTAAACTTCTAAAACTTCAATCACGCCTTTAAAGGATTTCTCAACAGGGCCTTCCATAAGAACAGTTTCCCCCGTATATGTGATAATTAGATCGCCACCATCGTTATGCACGGTAATTGGCGTATTTTCTTTAAATTTTCCAAGTAGAGTTCCCGCTACAACAGCCGCACAAGTTCCCGTTCCACAAGAATTTGTAATTCCTACACCTCGTTCGTAAACTCTTAAAATACTCTCAGTATCTGATATAACTTTCACAAATTCGACATTAACTTTTCTTGGGAAGCGTTTGTGTGGCTCAATAACACTACCATACTTTTCTAAATCATCATCGTTAAGTTGCTCGTTAATAAATATGACTGCGTGAGGATTTCCCATAGATACAGCTGTAAAAATAAATTTTTTATCTAAGATATCTATAGGCTCATTTAAACATTTTTTTTCGTCTTTAACAGAGATGACAGGAATTTTATCACATTCTAATATTGGTGGTCCCATATTAATTTTTACGCTATGAACTTTATCGTTGATGATATTTAAGTCTGCGATCATAATGCCTTTAAGCGTTTCAATTTTTATCTGATTTTTTTTGATAATATCGTGTTCGTATATAAATTTTGAGAAGCATCTAATTCCATTTCCGCACATAGATGATTCTAAACCATCGTCATTAAATATGCGCATCTTTATGTCTGCTTTCTCTGAGTTGCAAACAAATAATAAACCATCTGCTCCAATTGAAAAGTGATGCTCACATAATTTTTTAGCTAAATTTTTTTTTTTTTCTTCGGGAATCTCATATTGGATGTCGTTTATTATGATATAATCGTTCCCGCAACCATGCATTTTGTCGAATTCGAGTTTTTTTATAATCAAATCATCCATAACCTTATTCTTAAGATCTTATTAAAAAAGAGAATTGAGGATAATTGAAAAAAATTTCTATTAAAAAATTCTTCTTTAAAATCCTTTGGGATGTATTTGTGTAATGCATTCAGCTTTTATATGAACCTTCAATCCTCTTTTTAATCGGTCCAACTCCTTTATTTATAACTGGATCGTCTTTAAAAACTCTCCTAAAGAATTTTGAGCTATGTTCGTACCAACGCTTTAAATTAAAAGCCTCAGTATAAATCTTCTTCAAATTACAACCTTTTTTAAGAAATTCTAATGTTTTAACTCGATAATATTCGTCTTTAGACATTTTTTTAATGTTCCATTTATGTAATTTTTCATTTATAGTAGAATCTCCAACCTGAATACCTATAAATTCTAAATGTAAATCAGCGAAATCCTGATCTGTGTAAGTGGGATGTTTTGCTACTATTATTTGAAATTCTTCTTTCGTCAAAATCTCTAGAAAGGAAGAAAATAAAACTAAATACATAAAAATGGAATTTTTGGACAATGGAATTGGCATTCAAGATTCTAGAAAGGATATTATTTTTAAAACGGGTTTTAACAGTAAAAAGGGTGGCAAAGGAATGGGGATTGGGTTATCCCTTGTTGTAATAATATTAAAAATATACGAAGGTAAAATCAGAGTAGAAAATAGAGTTAAAGGAGATTACTATAGGGGAAGTAATTTTATTTTATTAATACCTGAAGCAATTTAAAAACTCCTTAATCTTATTTGAAAAAAACTTCTAAGGGGATTTCAAACGAAATTTCCTTTTACATAATTTTATAAATATGAAGTAGATTATGAAACTAAGATTTTCATAATATTGGGGAGATAAAAATAGGTAAAAAGGAAATTAAGTTAAATTTGTCAGCAGCACAAGCAGATTCACTAATGGAGTTAGGATCCATAGGATCGGGAAATGCTGTTGTTGCATTGTCTAAATTACTTGATAAAACTATCGAAATGTCTTTAACAGGAGTAAATCTTATTCCATTTAACGAATTAACCCAAATATTTGAACCAAATACCATAGTTTTTGGTATTTTTTCTAATATTAAGGGTAAAACCGATCTTTCAATTATTCAGATTTTTACAAAAGAATCAATAGTCAGCTTTATTAACGAAATTTGTGAAATTGACAAAAAAATAAATCTGGATAACATAGAATGTATTGATGATTTAAGTGTTGCGGCAAAAGATCTCATCTCTGAAATAGGCAGCATTTTATCTGGTAGTTATTGCAGCGCCTTAGCAAACTTAATGTCGATAAAACTAATTCCTGAAGTTCCAATTTTAGAACTTGATGCTATAAGTTCAATCGTGAATAAACTAATAAATAAATATTCAAGTATAACCGATTCCTTAGTCATGATTAACACAAAAATAAAACATGAAGTTTTAAGCGTAAACGGAATCTTCTGTTTCATTCCCAGCATGCATACATTAGATACACTATTTAAATTAATAAAGGTTGAATAAAAGAAAATCTTAATTTTAATCAAATAAGGTGGTTAAAATGGCAAAGAAAAGAATTATGGTTGTTGATGATGCGCAATTTACAAGAAATATGTTAATAAAAATTATAAATAGTACAGATTACGCTGAAGTTGTCGGTGAAGCGACAAATGGTAATGAAGCAATAGAAATGTATAAGAAAATAAAGCCAGATTTAGTAACAATGGATTTAGTTATGCCTGAAAAAGGTGGAATTGAAGCCATTGAAGATATTCAAAAATTAGATAAAGATTCGGTGATTGTTGTAATATCTGCGTTAGGTCAAGAAGCATTGGTACTTGAAGCAGCTAAAAAAGGAGCAAAGAATTTTATACAAAAACCATATAAAAGCGATCAAGTTTTAGAAGTAATGGAACGAATACTCCTAAAGAGAAAATAGAAATTATATCGTTTTATTATTATTATTATTTCTTTCTAAATTTTTCCTTTACGGAATTGTGGTTTAAAGCACACGCTATTATTAAGCCAATTATAGTCCATGAAAATATAAGTTGGTAGATGATAGC
Organism: Promethearchaeota archaeon; assembly: GCA_030605085.1. Next base: position 6,475 of record JAUWBH010000200.1, read on the forward strand.
AAATTTCCAGATTTTCCGATTTTTAAGTAATAATCCAATAACACAAATGAAGTTCAACAACGATATTATAAAAAGGATAACTTCTCCTGTAATAAATAACATAAGAAATTGATTATAGCTATAATATTCTGATATATCATCACCATATTTTGAGAAAATATAAGATAATAAAGCTTCGTTGTAGATAAAACCTAAAATTGAAGCAATTAAATTTAATACTCCGATTATAGATAACCATAGAACAATAAATAAAATGATTTTATTCTGTTTAACTACGCTCGAAGTCTTTTTCTTCACAACGCTATTCTCGTTTTTCTTTATAAATTTAAAGTCTCTCGTTGAGAGTACACATAAAATTAATGGAGATCCCCAGAAAATTGATACGTAAATTATCGCACCTCCATCAGGATGGAACATTGTAGCCATAGAACCAACTAAATAGAAGAAAATTTCAAAAATTACGATGTAAAGAATAGTAATTACTGCTGTTTTTATTGAATTTTTCTTTAAAAACCAGACAAATACAAATATAAATCCAAATATTAAAGCAACACCCGTAAACATTAAGATTAAGAAATTAACTTGAATTATACCTTCTTTTCCAAAAACTACAAGATCTTTCATTGTTAACGATAGTTCTTTATAATTTAAAGGCAGCTGTGGTATTATCCGGAATTCTCCTTCTATTTTCATAATCCCATCTAAATAATTATGCATAATACCCCCAGCTAAAACTAAGAAATAAGTGTTTAAATAATGTAATTTATACCTTTCTAAATCTATAATCTCTATGTTTTTAATCCCATCTATTTTAATCGTAAATCTTGTAAAATAACGATAAGGTAATGTTAAGATCAAAGCGAACAGAGGCCAAAATAAGAGAGCATGAGCATAACGGCCTATTCCTAACACCCAAAATACATCTGGACCTAAGTAATTCGATAAGAACAACACGAACGCGTGTGTTTTTGTAAATTTTCCGTTGCTAATATAATATAAACATTAATTTTTGCACTCTCTTACGAACTTTTAATTGGTTCTTTTGCAACGACGTTTCGATTCGTAGGAACTTATTCACAGGGACAATTGGTTTTGTTTAGTGGAATTGTTTTGTTTCTAATTATTGGGCTCATTTTAAAATTCTTTAAATTCGAAGAAAAGAAAAATATTGATAAACAGCTTCTTTTAATTCTGTATCTTGAGAAAAGTATCTTTCAAGAAAAGTCTTAACTTTAGGTAAGTCTTTTTGAATCTGTTTGGAAACATTTTTATCACACGATCTTAAAGCTTTATCAATTATTGAACACCAACTTATTGTCATGTCCTTATTTGAAAAATTATAATCTATGTAATTAGAAGTTTCTGAAAGATGACCTAAAAAATATAATAGAGGAAAGATAATCCCACGTTTTGGTCTATATATAACAGTTGTTCGATTGCATTTAGAACAAGGTCTGTTTATTCTTAGGTAAAAATCGTGCGTAGGTAGCTCCTTCTCAGAAAAAGGATCGGGCGGTCTAAATTGACCTCTTAGCCAATATTTTTGCTTAATGAATAAATATTAAAAAGGATAAAGCTTAAAAAAGCAATTCTAAAAGGGGAATTGTTTTTTATTGCAATTTAAGATTGCTTTTTCAAGAATAAAATCTTGAGAGAATTTAATTTACAATATTGTAATAAATTTAATATATCTTTCTTTCTAATATTTTCTTATGACACCAACAGAAAATTATTATCATTCTAAATGGAAAAAAATTGCTAATGTAATGAAACATCAAGATCTAAAAGTTTCAAAAATAGCAAAAGCAGGTTCGAGGGCAAGACAACAACAAACACCTAAAAGCGATATGGATGTGATTTTTTCCGTATCTGGAGATCCCAGTCGTGAGAATTTTTATCCTAAATTAATGAAAGTATTAAAAAATAATTTTCCAAACGATCAAATATATCCTGGAGAACATTATAATGTGGTTCATTTAAATTTTCATGATGGCGGTAAATTTGATATTGTGCAATTAAAAAGTAACGATTTTGATAGAGAACATGGAGATAATGTTGAATATAGGAAAAAATATCTATAAATTTAACAGAATACGGGTTCCTCAAGTAAAACGGGATGGGATTAAACTTGCTAAATATGCGTTCTACAAGACCACGGGAGATTTAGTTAAAGGATACGAAATTGAAAAGGCCTGCATTAATTCTAACTGTAATACATTGATTGGCTGCGTTAACGCTTCTATTCATTATTTTAAAGGAAGGATCAATCAAAACGGGTATTCGGTGAATGATGTTTTAAAATTTTTAACTTAGTTCGCATTATAATAATGCATGACGGATAACTTTCTCAAAAAAATATCGGAAATCAAGGACAGGTTAAAAAAAATAAAAAATAAATTACGAGAAATTCCTGAACAGAGGAAAATAACTTGTACTTTTAAGGAAGTTCAATTAAATCCGCCAATTTGGATTTATAAACCAAGATTCAAACCGAAAAATAAATCAATTCCTCAAGATTTAAAAATACAATTTATCCAATTAATTGATGATATTAACCTTTATCTCAAAAAATATTCTCCTGATGATTTTATCAATTTAATTGACATCATTGATTTAAGCGGAGATAACAAGAAATCGATTATTTTTTTACTAGAAAAAAATGTGTATAACACCGATGAAGTACATGGCGATTACCTCGTGGAAAAATATAAAAAACATTATCAAATTAATTATTATCGATGGGACGAAAAGAAAGAACAGCTTCCAGGTCAGAATCTTTCAATTAATTTAGAAGAATATGTAATGAATGATGCAATTGCCCAAATTCAGAACCAATTTGACAACCTGTGGATTATCTTGGAAAACGAGGTTAAAAGGTGCGAGAATTATTATTTATCTCAAAAAAGCATAGAAAACGACGATAAAATCAGTTTTATTAAAAAATTATTGGAAACTAAGGAAGGCGAGTATTTGGATTTTAAATTATCGATGTATCAAATTTTTCCCAAAAAAACAACCAGCGGATTAGAGCAGAGAAAGGAGTTTTTAAAAGATGTGTTAGGACTCATTAATAATAAAAGATTGGAAAATAATAACGGTACGGCTTACTTTTTAATCGGTGTTGGGGAAGAAAATGAAAGATATGATGGAACTCATAATAATATCGATTATACAGATTACGCTACATTAATTCAATTGCTTAACGAATATATTACGCCAAAATTAAATATTCACTTTGAAGAATATTACATTTCGGGCGATAAAAATAATATTCGCATAAAGATCAATAAAGAGAAAGGATACGACAGGAATATATTGATAAAGCTGTTTTACGAAGTTGGAATGGTGTATGAAATAAAAAAAAGGTTTGGAAATCCAAATTTAAGCGTCGAATATTATTATGAAGGAACTTCCTTTACGAGGGACGGATCATTTACGAGGAGGTTAAGACAAGAAGATCGAAAGCGGATATTGGGATTATTAGATGATGTTATTTTCGAGGATAGTGAACCCGTGGATGTAATTACATCTCAAAAAGCCCAATTAGCCCAGAAATTTATACGATTATATAATAGACTATCTTCAAAAGAACCAGAACATATTATTATCGATGTAAAATCGCTTATAGATGATATTGGTCCAATCGAATTAGGAAAGATTCTAAAACTGGATTATAAAACAGAAGGTAGAGAAACAATTAAGAGAATCATGTTAAT
>JAUWBH010000187.1 GCA_030605085.1 Promethearchaeota archaeon
TATGAGAGATTGCAAAAATCGCTGGAGGGAATTAAGAAAAGAACTTTGGACTGAAGAATTTGTTTTAGATATGCTAGAAGATATATATGAAGAAATTAAAGATGATTTAGAAATAGATTTGGATATGTGGCAACCTAAACAAAATCCACAAAAATATGTCGACCTCTTATTTGAATGGATTCCAGAGCGATTAGAATTTTGCGACGAGTATTTTGATGAGTTTTAATTCATCTTTGGAAAAGCGATTTAAAAATATACTTTAAATTAATATCTTTTCTAAATTAAATCTTTTAGATGAAGTTTAAATAGAAAAGATAATTAATTAATTAATTAAGAGGGAATAATTAATACAAATTGACCTAAGATTAAATGTCAGAATTAAACCGAATAAATTTCACATCTAGCCGATCTTACTTCAGAAATAAAGAACCAATAACTAACAAGAAAAAAAGTTTCATAGGATTTATTTTTTGTGCATTGTTAGTTTTTACACCACTCACTTATTATTCTCTCCAAAATTTTCGAACTTTAGGTTTATCTGAAATACATATTACATGCAAAGAGGATATCGAAACTAAAGATTATGTAAAGTGTAAATTTGAGATACCTAATGAATATTCCTTTAAAGAAGGAGTTTATGTAGATGCTAAAATAAAAATTAGGGGGCGGTCCGTCTCACGTGAAGAAAAAAAAGGTTATCGTTTAGAACTCACGCAAAATTGGGAGTTACTTGGAATGAGAAAAGACGACGATTGGCAATTATTTGCGATGGCTCATGATATGACCCGGATGAGATATAAAGTTTCATTTGAGCTCTGGCGTTCGCTTTTTCCATCAAACCCTACCGCAATTTTACCGGATTCAAGATATGTAAAATTGTATTTAAATGACGAATATCAAGGTCTTTATTTACTCGCCGAAAAGCATGACCGTAAATTATTTGATCTTGATAAAACACAGAAGGATATTAATTCTAGTCTAATTTTTCAATCAGTATGTTTGGATGGTCACATATCTTTAGGAGAATACTATGATAAACATTGCTGGGAACAGGACTGGCCAGATCATGCATATATTATGGAGGATACATTAGACGATTTAACTGAGTTCGTTACTGGTACAAATGACGAAGAATTTTTTGACCCTAAGGAAGATGTTTATACTGTATTTGATAAGGGTAATTTAATCGATTTTTTTCTCTTTAATTTTTATATATTACATAGAGATTTTTGGGTTCGAAATTATTATCTTCTTAGAGATACTGCTCCGAATAAATTTTATTTAATTCCTTGGGATTTTGATCATAGTTTTGGCCAATTTAAAGCAAGATACTATCTGGAAGCTGATAATGATGTTGAAAGTTATATTCGAAAAGGGAATTATTTATTTAATAGGTTGATGGATAATGATGATTTTATGAGAGATTGCAAAAATCGCTGGAGGGAATTAAGAAAAAAACTTTGGACTGAAGATTTTGTTTTAGAGATGTTAGAAGAATTATATGAAGAAATTAAAAATGATTTAGAAAGGGATTTGAATATGTGGCAACCTAAACAAGATCCACAAAAATATATCGACCTCTTATTTGAATGGATTCCTGAACGATTAGACTATTGCGATGATTATTTTGATAAGATTTAATTCCCAGTTTTTTTTAAAATGTTTTTTAATAATATGATAAATCTTTAATTTCTATCTATAATTAAGATATAATTAAGTATTAAAATTCCATAGAGGTTAAAGAAAATTTTATTAAATTATTTTATCGGGACAGCGGGAAGCGGAAAATCTACTTTAACGGGTGAATTAAAAGAATATATACTTAACAGAAATCCTGAAGTATCTGCTATCACTGTTAACTTAGATCCAGGAGTTAAAATTATGCCATATGTCTCGGATATTGATATTAGGGATTATATCGTCCTTGAAGAGATTATGAATGAGTACGGGTTAGGTCCTAATGGTGCCATGATTTTAGCCTCCGATTTAATGGTTAATTATTTAGACGATTTAAAAGACGAGATTGACGAATTTAATCCGGATTGGGTCATTGTAGATACTGCGGGTCAACTTGAACTTTTTGCTTTCAGAGAAACTGGTCCATTAATTGCCAGCGCTCTTGGATTTGGATCAATTCAACGTTCTGTGAGTTTTCTATTTGATTCTAATTTTGTTCTTAGACCAAACGGTTTTATCTCAACATTATTATTAGCCGCCTCAGTACAATTTCGGTTTAGAAAAATCCCACAAATTAACATCCTTTCTAAAGCAGACCTATTAGATGAAGATCAAGTTGAAATGATTGTGAATTGGAGCCAAGATTTTAAAGCTTTAGAGGAGTCCACAAGCGAGAGAGAAAGTGGCTTAATAAGGGAGTTATCAATGAATTTATCGGAAGTATTTGTTCAAATGGGGTCAACTGCGGAATTGATACCATGTACGATTAGGGAAGAAAATGGTTTAGATCTCTTATTTGGTTATTTACAAAGAATATTTGATTCATATGAATAAAGTGTTATTAATATAAACAGCTTAAGATTTAAGTAAATTCATTTAATTTTTATTATTAATATAAAATAATCACGAATCATATCTTAAACCAATATGAAAATAATAGGACCTATTGCGGGAATAGGGAGCCGTTTGCGGCCTTTCACATTGAGTAAGCCAAAAGCCTTTATTAGAGTAGCTGGTAAAACGGTGTTAGATCATATTCTCTCCAAATTTAGCTCTACTTTTGATTCAAACACAGAATTAATCTTAGTAGTTGGATATAAAAAGAGACAGATTATCGATTATATTAAAAATAAGTACAGTAATAAATTTAAACTAACTTTTATCGAGCAACTTCCACGAGGATATAAAGACAATATACCTTACTATTGGGGATTAGGGGAAGCTGTTTATTTAGCAAATAAAAGATTTAGGAAAAATAATTTTAAAACAATGGAAGAAGATAAGAAAGAAGGTTCTCTAATTTTTCTGGGGGACATGGTCATAATTGACGATTATTCCTATGTATTAAGCCGATATTTTAAATCTGATATAGATGGAATAATAACTGTTATGAGAGTTCCAAAAAAAGATGCTAGTTCTTATGGAGTTGTGCTCACGGATAAGAATAATATAATTACTAAATTAGTAGAAAAACCAGAAAAATCCGTATCTGATTTGGCAATTGCAGGTATTTATGCCTTTTCTAACGCCACTACTCAAGCCCTTTTCAGTAATATCAAGAACCATTTAGACCAAAGGACTGAAAGCTCAAAAGAAGTTTATATGACTGAGAGTATGCAAGATTTAGTAGATGCCGGCTTTAAAATTGCCGCGGTCGAATTGAAAAAAGGAATACTTGATTTTGGCAAGCCCTCAGAAGTTTTAAATGGTAATAAATTCCTTTTAGAACAACATTACATTAAAAAAGAAGATTTTCAAAAATTAAATATATTAATCGAAAGGAGTTTTATTAAAAATCCTAACTATATTGGGGAAAATTCAAACATAACTAACTCCGTTATAGGTCCACATGTCTCTTTAGGAAAAAATTGTATCATTAAAAACTCAATTTTAGAGAGTTGCGTGATTGAAAATAACACCTTACTTACAAATGTTATAACTAAAAATTCAATTATAGGTAGCAATGTAAAGATTGAAAAAATTAGTAAGGATAACTTAATCATCGGAGATAAAAGTGAATATTAATAAAAGCGATTAAAAATTTTATTTTTTAAATTCAAAGGTAAAAAAAGAGATGCATTTTTTAGAGATGCTAAATCATTTTTTTAATTGAAGTAAAATAATAAATATAGAGAAAAAAAAATTAATAAATAAATACAAGTTACTTTTTATAATTATTTAAGTTTAAAATGTGATTACTTAGTTAATAAAGGAAAAGCTCTGAGATCAGAAAATTGGAGGTAGAAAAATTTTGAGTGAGGGAAAATTTTATATTGCGTTCGATTTAGCACATAAACCGCGTGGCAAAATTGATGAAAATTATAATGAATTAAGAGACCATTTGAATGAAAACGGTTTCATTTGTTATAATTTTCTTGAAACACCTATTACGCAAGATACATTAAGAGTATATGATCTTTTGGTTTTTATTTGTCCTGATTTTGCAAAAATCTCTCGTCAAGAAATAATGGAAATAGTTAATTGGGTTAAAGAAGATGGCGGCGGTTTACTCTTGCTAAATCACGCGGGTGGCGATAAAGGGCGTAGTAGTAATTTAGATGAATTAAGTGAGCACTTTGGCATATCATTTGAGGGTGATCAAGTATTAGATGAGACGAATAACTTAGGATTGGAAAACTTACCGATCGTTACTGCCGCAAATCTTATCCCTCCCCATCCTATTACCAATGGTATCAATGAAATATGTTATCGTGCAGGTTGTTCTCTCGTAGTTATGGGTAGCTCAATTTCTATAGTCTCCTCAAACGAAACATCCGAACCTTTTTCTTGTCCTTTGATTGTTGTGTCAGAGCCTGAAAATGGGCGCGTTTGTGCCGTTGGTAGCTATGAAATGTTTAGAGATAGAACTGGAGGGGGATTCCAATACGAAGATCACTCGCAACTAGCATTAAATATTTTTAAATGGCTCATTAGCGATTATCGGATGGAAGTTACTAAGCAGGGTACGGATCACGCTATTTCTGTTCCCGTAAAACCAACAATGCCTCAATTTACATCTCCCGTTGCCCCTTCTTTTCAAAAGCAAAGCGTTAGCCAAATTGACTCAACAGTAAATTTCTCTTCAAAAAGCGAATTAATAGATCTTTTAAAAACATATTTAAATCAGATTAATACAATAAAAAACAATATTGAATATATTATTAAAGTAATGACAAAATCTAAGGATGAAACTATTGAGCAAACTATAGAAGTATTTCAAGAATATGCTCAGCATTTCTCAACATTACCGCCTGAACCTCCAGAATCTCTGAAAAGACTTGCCAAAGACCAATCAAGTTCGGATGATGTTTTTATTGGACTTGAACCAGTAGAACATAGAAAAGTTGATACAATTGAGAAATCTTTTCTTTCAAATTCAACTGAAGTAAACCAATCTTCAGAATCCATATCAGAGACTGCTACAACCAAAGAGATCGAAGAGCAATATGAGGTTAATGAAGAATCGCTGAAATCTGAACTAGAAAGTTTAGAAAGCAAATTAAATTCAATTTTTAATTTAATAAATTTTATAGAGAAGAAGCACGATTCTGGAAAACTCGATGATAAATCCTACGAAAAACAAACTAAAAAATTAGAAAAAGACTTAGAGCAAACTAAAAATCGAATAGAAGAAATTAAAAATATATTAGGCTAAAAAGAGACAAGGTCGGGGACAAATCGTTATTTCAAAATGTCAATTTAGAATAAATCGATAGTACAAAACTTATAAGAGAAGTACAAACCAATAATTTATAATAAAGAATAGTTTCATTATTTTCTATATCAATTTATAATTCTTTTAACAAAATAATTTATTTTCTTAAAAACTAGTTTTCAAAAGTTAAATAACTATTGTGTACCTAATTAAATTAAGGACAATTATTCTTAACTACTTTCTCTCGTTTTGGTTTTACAGGGTGCCCTTCGGGTATATATGGTTGAGCGTATTTATTGACTATCGCAAAGAAATCTTTATCTGATACGCCTCTAGTGATTTTCTTTAACTCTTCCTTAATAATTTTAAATGATTTTCTTAAATCGTCTTTTGAAGTCGACTCGTGTTTAGTTTTTACTTCATTTACGATCTTCCTTATAATATCTTCGGGGATATCTAAATCTAAGACCTTTATTTTTTTTTGCAACGCATGAATAACTGATTTTGTGCCCGAAAATTTACCCAAGTAAAATTTTCTCCGTCGTCCTACCATATGTGGATTAATGGGTTCGTAAGTTAATGGATGGGCCAAGATTGCAGCAATATGAAGCCCACTTTCGTGACTAAATGCGTAATCTCCAACTATTGGTTTATACTGTGATAATGGTTTACAGAAATATTTTTCGCAGACTTCGGATAACTCTGGCAACTTATCTAATTTTATCCCCGTTTTAATACCTAAGCGCTCTAAGATTACTGCAACCTCTTCTAAAGCTGCATTGCCTGCGCGCTCACCATAACCATTAATGCATGTATGTGGATATTCACAACCTTCTATTACTCCTGTAATTGTATTTGACACAGCTAATCCAAAATCATTATGTGTATGGATGCCCATATAAACTTTCTTCTTTAACGGATTAATAACTTCCTCTCTGATACGCTTGACAAGGTATCTTGTGGAATAAGGCGTCAACACTCCGACAGTATCACCTATAACAATCCTTTTTGCACCCGCTTTAATCGCAGTGATATTTACATTTTTGAGATGATCAAATTCAGCTCGAGTTCCATCTTCGGAAACCCAATTTACATCTAATCCATTGTCCTTAGCATATTCAATTGCTGTTTTAATTTGTTCCAACTGTTCCTCTTCCGTTTCCTTTAAAGTCTTCATAAAAATTGGAGATACAGGCATGAAAATTACTATTTCTTCTGCATTAGCTTCTATGCAAGCATCAATATCGCTTTTTCTGGGTCTGGCAATAGAAAGTATTGTAGCATTCTTACAATCTTCACTTATTATAGTTTTAACGATATTTTTTTCTGACTCAGAGACCGCCGGAAAACCTACAGCTATTAATTTGACGCCAATATCGTCCATCATTTTTGTTAAGTGGATTTTTTCGTCCAGTGTGAGATATACTGTTGGGCTCTGTTCTCCATCTCTGAGAGTTTCATCCCAAATACATGCTTGCGATGGAAGATCAAAATCTTTTAGAGCAATTTTATTATAATCTACTAGAAGTTTTTCGAGTTCTTCCTTTGAAAATTTATAACTCATGTTATATTCAAGTTATTCAAGTTAGTAATGATGTTTAATACTAATAAAAATATTCTAAGATAAATAAAAGGAATTATTTATCTGTACTTACGTAATCTTATCAATTTCTTTTTATAATATAAATTAATTAGAAGTAATAGAAAGCACTTTACAATAAATTAAGCCATTTAGTATCATTTTTCAATCGTTCGTATTCATCAACATCTCCAAAATCACCCTTAAATTGATCTTTTTCTATTTGAATTATTCTAATCCTCCAGTTTCTTTCTTTGATTCCCGCTCTAATAGCTTCAGGGACCTCTAATTCACCTCTTGGAGAAGGTTTTAGAGCTCTTAATACTTCGAATATTTCCTTAGAAAATATAAAAACACCTGTATTATCAAGATTAGAGCTAGAGGTTCCTTTAGGGGGTTTTTCAATAATATCTAAACAGTAATTTCCTTCACAATAAATAGCGGCACCTTTATAAGGGTCATCAATATAATTCGTCACGAGTATAAAATTCTGCTCTTCTTTCTCATAAACATTGTATACTTCTCTATAAACTTTGTAGTTAATTATCGTATCTCCCCAAGTTAAAAAGAAATGCTGGTTTATTATTGAATCTTCGCAAAGTAATAACGCACCACCTGTTCCATTTAAATCCTTTTGTTCAATGTATTCAATATTTACTCCCAAATTGCTTCCATCTTGAAAATAATCAATAATCTGTTCCTTGCGATATTCTACTACTATAATAAATTCTTTAAAACCAGCAGTTATAATTCCATTTATAATGTATTCCAATAAAGGCTTCCCATGAACAGGGATCATGGTTTTTTGGTATGTATCTGTGTAAGGCTTCAATCGTTTTCCATATCCCGCGCACAAAATAATGGCTTTCATTACGATTCAATGCTTTCTCTTCTATTGTTTTCAGCAAAAGAGTGCTATATTAATAATTAAAGATATCAAAGATCCACGCTCTTCCACCGTTATCCTCAATAACCTCAGCAACTTCCTTTTGTTTTCCCGGACATATTGCTAGCATACAACCACCTCCTCCAGCACCCATTTGTTTAGCTCCTAAAGCTCCTACCTCTTTAGATACTTCGCATAGTTTTAAAATTTTTTCTGTTGCTGCTTTTAATATAATTTCTTGCTCTTGTTGTCTATTCATTAATTCTCCTAATTTCTTGAAATCACTTTTGAGTAAGGCATCTTTACCTTGATAAACGCCCTCTTCTATTACTTTAAATGCCGCTAAAGTTGTAGGATCTTTTTCTTTTATTTGTTTTTTCACTCTATTTAAAACTGAACTTGCTTTTCTTTCTTCCATCGAATCACCCACAACAATCGGTAATTCTTTAATGTCCAATATTTCCACTCTTGGATTTTCGTCGGTATGAATAAAAGTTACACCGCCGTAACTAATTGAATATTGGTCCATTCGACCGCATTGAATACCCAAATCGTTATTTTCCCCTAAATATGACAATTCCGCCATTTGAGATTTTGAAAGGTTCAAATCAAAAGCTTCGTTAAGTGCTCTGAGAAAACCAACGGATAATGCAGCAGAAGTAGACAATCCACATCCTATAGGAATGTCAGAGTCTACTTCTATATAAAAACCTTTATCAATTCTATCTTTCAATCTCTCGTAAAGAACACTCCAATATCCTAAATCAATATCTTGAGATGGTGATTCTCCTAATTTAAACTTAATCCTTTCCTTAGTATCATGGCTATAAAATTCGATTAGTCCATCATCTCTTGTTTTATAATTTATGTGCATCATTAAATTGATTGCCATAGCTATAACAGGTTTACCTAACAAGTCTACTTTATCGCCTAAGATACAAATTCGACCTGGAATTTTGAGAGAGACTTTATTTTTCATATTAAATCCTTATCTGCTATTAGATCCTTCGAATCGAAAATATACATGTTAAGAGAATTAGTGTTAATTATGCTGATTAGAATAATTAACAAGGATATTTTAAATTAAGTAATATTATATTTGATTCCTAATTGGAAATTCCTCTTACTTCATTTTTTTTATTATGAAGGCATTGAAAAAAGGATTCTTTTTGATTTCTACTGATACAGTAAAATCATGCATGTAATCTCTCGGATCAACAGCATCAGGGTGTGTAGGAAAATTTCTTCGTATGTTTTTAATCACTTTGCGAGTGGGTTCAATTATGCAAATAACTCCATTTGGTTTTACTGTACGAACACATTCTTTAAATGTAGAAGCTCTATCATTTATGTGATGGAGAACCCCCATAATAAAAATTGCGTCAAATAATTCATCCTCAAAAGGCATTTCTTCAGCATTAAATGGCTTAAAAGTTATTAAATGGTCAATATTAACTTTTTTGGCATCCTCTAACCAGTCTTGCTTAGCGTATTCTGAATTATCGCTTTCTGGTTCTCCTGTAATTACTTTATAATTATTTAAAGCCAATGTTATTGCCATCCTTCCTTTTCCTGTTCCTACGTCTAAGATTTTTGCGTCTTTCTCCAATTCTAATTCTTGGATAACAGAGTTGATAAATTCAAAAATAAAGCTAAACTCACCCCCTAACAGTCTTTTTTCCTCTTCAAATCCCATATTAGCTTCTCAATTATATTATTATGAAAGAATAAAAACCATAATATTAGATTTTATTAGAGTTTTTATTAGTTGTTTGTGTTATATTTGACTCATAGGTGACTTCCTTTCCTAACAAGATACATAGGGTGAACTTAAAAAAGCGTTGAAACCTTAAAGATTTGCGGTCTTGCGATCTCCTAGAGTACGAGCTAGAACAATTGGAAAAGAACGGGAATGTTATTTACGAGAGAGAATTTTGTCCTTCTTGGATTAAGAGAGCGTGTTTAAATTGTACTTTAACATATCTCGAAAAGGAAGGTGAGATTTACAAGTGTAAGAAATGCGGGTTAATAAAAGTGCCTAAAGGAGTTGAATATAACGAATAGAAAGAAGATATTTATACACAAATCCATTGATTATATCGCTTTAGAGAAAGATAATAATTTAATTTTTTTAAAAAAAGAAGAAGTACCCGAATTGATAAAAGTTTTAAAGAAATTAATCGAAAACGAAGTATGAATTGTACTGCTCACAAAATTAACAAAAATTTTTTTTTATATATAATAATTATGGAAATTAATTGGGAATGTTGATATGACAGATTAGTGAAAAAAGTTGAGGAAATCAGTAAATTATTACACTCCGTTTATATATAAATTCGGGAATACAATTAAATAGTGTAAAAAAAGGAAAAAAACAAAAAAATGCCTCTCAGAAGTAGTGAAAAGATTCAAACAATAAAATTTCGGATATACCCGACCAGATCGCAAGAAAGACAGCTACACGAAGTTTTCACGATTTACAATAGAATGAAAAGAATAGGATACAACCTACTTTTCAACGGAAAGGAAAACCCTAACAATTGGAACGAAGAGAGAGAGGGATTGAGCAAAAAAGAGAAAGAGAAAATACGCTACGCAGAAGATAGGAGAGTTCGCAAAGCGTTAATGGAAAAGTGTCGCAATAATCCCTACGTGAACACCATTGTAAGCGAAAACTTCCAAAAACTCGACCAGCAAAAAACTTGGCTAGTAAATGGAGAGCAATGGATGACTGAGAAGATAAAGACAGTTAAAGAAAAAATCGAGAGCGTTAAAATAGAGAACAAATATGATAGGCGACTGAGAGGACTTTATTCTAGTCTTCGTTCTACGCAAAATAAGTTACTAAACTTAAAACTCAAACCTATCGTGTTTGGAACGAAACATTTGTTTCGAGAAAGACTGCTCCAAAAAATTAACAGAAAAGAGTTCATAATTGAACGGGACGCTTCTTTCAGTTGTATAGGGAAAGTACAGGGAGTTAACTTGAACATAAAAGTATTGGACGACAAAACGATTAGAATTCACAACTTTCGCAGAGAAAGGAACAAAATATGGGTAATCGTTCCTCTATCAGTAAACAAATCGCAAGAGCGATTCTACAACGAGATTCTTAACGCGAAAAAGTACACCGCGACGATTAAAAGGAAGCTCTTTAAAGACGGAATTCGATATTTCGCTCACATCTCTTACGAAATCCCCGAATCAGAAACAAATTTCGGATTCAGAAACGGTGCTGTCGGGTTAGACCTTAATTACAACTTTGGATCTCTAACTAATGTTAGTAAAAAAGGCAACTTGTTAAGCTACGAAGAAATCTCGTTCGGAAACCTACACTCGTACAGAACGAACAAACGAGAGGATTACGTAAGTTTTTTAATGGATAAAATAGTAAATTACTGCGTTAACAAGAAGAAAGGACTTGTGATCGAAAATCTTTCTTTCAAACAAGACTTTAGTTACAACAAAAAGCGTAACAGAAAGCTAAGCAATTTCAGAACTACCGCGTTAGAGCTGTTAGAAAGGAAATGTGCGAGAAAGGGAGTAAGCGTTAGAAAAGTACATCCTTCATACACTTCTCTAATCGGTAAATATAAATATTCACGCTCATACAACTTATCAACTCACACGCTAGCAAGTTTTGTGATAGCTCGAAGAGGTTTAGGGTTTAAGGAATCGCTTTCAGCCATTTACAAGTGGTTGCTTTCACAAGTCGGGGACGCTATAAAGCCCCGTTTGAAAATAAGCACACCCTACTACGAATGGTCGAAAATCCACGACTTTTTCAAGCATAGCGGGATAACTTCCTTCAAGACTTCCGAAGTAACGAAAAAAGCGTTACAAATGAAGTATGTCTTGAACTCGGCGACGAGCGAACAACCCGATAACCTTAAGGTTGGTCTTTCCACAC
>JAUWBH010000084.1 GCA_030605085.1 Promethearchaeota archaeon
AATAAATTTAGTCCCCTTTACAACTCTACCTTCAGTTACATCCAAACATGGAATTATTCGTTTTGTTAGGGGCATACTATATTGTTCTTTTATATTTTAACTCTAATTAATTAAATCAAACAAATTATTTTAGGTTTTCTATAAAAAATTATATGTGCTTCAATTTTAGAAGGAAATTATATTGTCTTAACTGATATAATTATTACTAATTATAATCAGAATAATCAGAATTAAGTTTACTTTAATTTATTGTTAATATGAGTTATATGCTTTTTTAATTAAATTTGTGTAGTAATATTTATATACCTTTAAGGTGAACATTATACATTGATTAATCTAATAAAAAAGAAGGATAACTAAAAACAAATCATATTGGGTCATATTATGGAAGAATCAGATAAAGATATTAAATTAAAGCGAAAAATTTCTTTAATAGGCGCTACATTTATAGGTGTTGGAATTATTCTTGGCGCAGGGATTTACGTTTTAATAGGGAGTGCAGTGGGCATGACAGGTAATTTTACATGGGTAATTTTCGTCATTGCTGCTTTTTTAGCAATTTTGACGGGATTATCATATGCGGAACTTTCTGCAATGTTTCCTAAAAGTGCTGCTGAATATGTTTATACTGAAGAAGCGTTTGGCTACCGTTCGCTATCGTTCGTTTTAGGATGGATTATTATTCTTCTTGGATTTTTTGCAGCGGCGACGGTTGCTCTTGGGTTCTCTTATTATTTTACAACATTATTCGGTATCCCTACATTCGAAGCAAGAATTATAGTAGCTTCAATACTTATAGTTCTTTTAAGTATTATTAGTTACTTAGGAATTGAACATTCTTCTCGGTTAAACATTATTTTTGTTCTGATTGAAGTAACGGGATTGATAATAATTATCATAATTGGAATTCCAGAAATTGGCTCCGTAAACTATTTTGAATTTCCTGCAGGTGTATCATTTTTAGTAGTATTTTCTGCTGCTGCCCTAATATTTTTTGCATATATTGGTTTTGAAGATATTGCTAATGTTGCTGAAGAAGTAAAAGATCCACATAAAAATCTTCCTAAAGCAATAGTTTATTCAACAATTATTACTACTATAATATATGTTTTAGTAGCTATAGCAATTGTTAGTATTTTACCCTGGGACCAAATTGCTGCATCTGACGCTCCTTTAATGGATGTAGCAGCGGTAAAATTAGGTAATGCAGGATGGTTTATTTTAGCTATTATTGCATTATTTGCAACTTCTAACACAGTATTAATAATGCTCATTGTTACTTCTCGTCAGATGTATGGGATGTCTAAAGATAAGGTTTTACCAGCAGGATTATCCAAATTATCACCAAAACGAAGGACTCCATATCTAGCTGTATTGATCACAATGATTTTCACAATAATACCAATAGTATTTTTTGGTATTCTTGAGGATGTTGCTAACGCAACGGTATTTGCAACATTAATTGCTTTTTTCTTGGTTAATCTTAGCCTGATCGTGCTGCGAAAGAAAAAGCCCGATTTAGAGAGACCTTTTAAGATAAAACCAAATATTAAATGGGTACCAATTATCCCCTTATTAGGCTGTGTGGTTTGTGCAGCACTTATAATTCTATATATCTTTACGGAGCCTTTTATCGTAATAATTGAATTAATTTGTATTGCAATAGGGTTTTTATTTTATGTTGTGTGGAGATTAATTAAACGTAAAAATTTTGAGAAAAAAATTACTGCTAGTTAAAACTTAAGAAAAAGTCAAGATTTTTCTCTATATAATTAAGACTTTTATATAAAAAAACTGAGTGACTTTATAAGCAATCTTAATAACTTAGAAAAGCTTAATAGATGTATAAAGACGAGTATAAAAATAGTAGAGGTATAGCCCAAGTGTCAATTGATAAAGTAACAATCGAGAAATTAAAGAAGATATTAAAGGTTTCAGATAGCATTAAGATGGAACAGATGCGTGAAATGTTAAATCTTGATAAGAAGACATTTAACGAAAAACTCCTCGATTGGGCAGAAGAATTTGGGTTTAGAATCGATAGAGATTACATCAACATTAACCTTAACACCGTTGACGATTTTATCAATCAACTTGAAAATCAATTTGAGTTATGGGAAAGGAAAGAAACGAGTGGGACGGGAAAAATAGAAGATTATTCAGTAAATAAAGAACTAAAGCTAATAGAAAGAGTAACTAAATATACTGAGATTATAGCATCTTTTAGAGGAGTAAGGATCCCTCAATCTGAAGCCGATGTTCTCAAAGAAATAGAAAAGATGACAAATAAACAATTCACGCTGGTTGATAAGGTTGATAATAACACCAAAATGGGTTTTTCAGTCGAAAATAACAAAGTTGTGGGGATTGGTCTTTACAAGTGCGGATTATCGACTCTCCCGGAGTCAATAGGCAACCTCTCCTCACTTGAAGACCTATGGTTGAGAAATAATAAGTTAACGACTCTCCCAGAGTCAATAACAAAGATAGAATCGCTCCAAGCACTAAGTTTGGTTGGTAATAAGTTAACGACTCTCCCAGAGTCGATAGGCCAACTTAAATCGCTTCAAACACTATATTTATTCAATAACCAACTATTGACTCTCCCAGGGTCAATAACTAAACTTACATCACTGCAAAGACTATATTTGGAAAATAATAAACTGTCGAATCTCCCAGAGTCAATAGGAAACCTCTCTTCACTTGAAATACTTAGGTTACAAAATAATCAGTTAAGGACTCTCCCAGGGTCCATAGGCAACCTCTCATCACTCAAAGAATTACATTTGTATGGTAATCAATTAACAACTCTCCTAGAGTCAATAGGAAACCTTTCCTCGCTCCAAGACCTGAATTTTGGATCTAACCAATTAACGATTCTCCCTGAGTCAATAACAAACCTAAAATCGCTTCAAATATTATGGTTGAATAATAATCAATTATCGACTCTCCCTGAGTCCATAGGGAACCTTACATCGCTCCAAGTATTTCGTTTAACTGGTAATCAATTAACAACTCTCCCAAAGTCAATAGGAAACATCTCCTCTTTGAAAGAACTACATTTATCTGAAAACAAATTAGAGACTCTCCTAGAGTCAATAACAAACCTAAAATCGCTTCAAATGTTATTGTTGAATAATAATCAATTATCGACTCTCCCTGAGTCCATAGGGAACCTTACATCGCTTGAAATACTTAGTTTATATCGCAATAAGTTAACGACTCTCCCAGAGTCAATAACAATGCTTACATCACTACAAACACTTGATTTAGGGTGGAATAAGTTATCAACTCTCCCAGAGTCAATAGGTAATCTTAAATCACTCCAAATCCTATGGTTGTCTGATAATCAGTTATCGACTCTCCCAGAGGCGATCAAGATTTTAGAAAAAAGAGGTGTAACAATTTATAAGTAGTATGAGCAATAGTTGAATTTTTTTCTTGTTTCTTATAAATCGTTTTTTAGCGCGTTTTATATCTATTAGATTTAACTTAAAGAATCTCTTTTTTAACAATGTAAGGGTTGAAATTAGGTTTCGTTATGCTCGGAAGAGAAATGGTTGTTGTTTTTTTTTATTTATTCCATGAGACTTTTTCATTACCCGTAGATAACTCTTTAATAGCCTTACCTGGACATTTGGCGATTGTGTAAAATACCAATAAGATCCATGTAATAATCATAAAAATTTTTGGTAAAAATAAAACTATTATTTGTCTCCCTATGAAATCAATCATGTATTTATATGCTAAGAGTGTAAAACCGATCAATGAGAGAAAGTAAGCTATATTGAATGTATAATAACCAAAACTCACCACGCGTTTTATTTTTTCAGAATAATCTTCTTTCTTTTTATCGTCTTGTTCACTATTTACTAATTTATTTAAAAACAAAACCGATTAAAAAAAAAAAAAGGGAAAAGGATCAACTTTTACATGAGAGAAGTAGGTTAAAGGATTTGTTGAATAGTTTGGATAAATTATCTGATATAAGCTTAGAAGATAAGGAGTTTAACGAAGTTTTTTTAAAATTTCATGAATATATATGTCGCATACATAATAAACTAGATAAGAAATTAGTTCAAATAGTAAGGAGAAGGCACAAAGCATAAAAGTTATCGCAATGAATTATTCTATTTTATTAAAAAGTTTTTAGATAATTATAGATTATAATCTTTAAGGAAATTAATAAAATTAATTTTTAAAGATGACAAATTATAAAAAAATAGTTCCTTGCCTCGACGTAAAAGATGGGCGTGTCGTTAAAGGAATTCAATTCGTAAACTTACGAAATGCTGGAGATCCAGTAGAATTTGCAAAATATTACCAAGATGAGGGTGCGGATGAGTTGGTCTTTTTAGACATTACAGCCACGGTTGAAAAAAGAAAAACTGTGGTTGATTTAGTTAAAAAAGTTGCTTCAGGTGTGACTATTCCCTTTACAGTAGGGGGTGGCATAGGCTCTATGGGAGATGTACAAGCAATATTAGACGCAGGAGCAGATAAGGTTTCACTAAATAGCGCAGCTGTCAGGAATCCTGAATTATTAGCAGAAATTTCAAAATATTATGGACCAGAACGACTGGTTTATGCTATTGATGGTAATAGAGTATATATAAATTCAGAAGAAGAAGCACCGGATAAAACTCTCTTTAAAGTAGAAGATAAATTCTGTTGGTTCGATGTTATGACCCACAGTGGTACAAAATCTACCGGGATGGACGCAATCAGTTGGGCGAAAAAAGTTAAAGAACTTGGTGTTGGGGAAATCTTACCTACAAGCAAGACTTTTGACGGGACTAAAAAAGGATTCGATCTAATAATGACAAGGGGAATTGCTGAAGCAACAAGTCTTCCCGTAACAGCATCAGGAGGTGCAGGAACAGTCCAACATATCCTTGAAGCATTCACAATTGGTAAAGCCGCAGCAGCCTTAGCTGCTTCAATCTTTCATTTTAGAGAAATTACAATTAAGGAATGCAAGGAATATTGTGCAAAGAATGGTGTATCAATGAGATTATAAAATATACCAGATATTTTCTTATTCTTTTTTAAGTTATATTGGTTAAGGTTGTATAGTTTAACTGAAAACTTAGAAAATCATAAATAATTTGCGTGATTAATTTATTTAGAAATATGCCCCTTACAAAACGTATAATACCTTGTTTGGATGTTATAACAAGAAAGGGTATTGCTAGAGTTGTAAAGGGGACTAAATTCATTAATCTTAGAGATGCTGGAGATGCTGTCGAATTAGCTTCTTATTACGACGAGCAAGGTGCTGACGAGCTTGTTTTTCTTGATATTACTGCCTCTTCAGATAAACGGAAAATCCTAATCGATTTGGTTGAAAGAACAGGAGAACAAGTCTTTATACCATTCACAGTGGGAGGTGGATTGAGAACCGTTGATGATATCAAGGAGATATTGAGGGCGGGAGCAGACAAGGTTTCTTTAAACACGGCGGCAGTACAAAATCCAGAATTGATTAAAGAAGGGGCAAAAATTTTTGGATCCCAATGTATTGTTACAGCTATAGATGCTAAAAGAATTTATGTTAAATCCCAAGAAATAGCTAAGGATAGAGTCGTAATAGAAGTAGAAAGTAATAATTATTGCTGGTGGGAAGTCTACATCAATGGAGGACGAACACCAACTGGGAAAGATGCGATCTTATGGGGAGAACAAGCAACTAAACTTGGAAGTGGTGAAATATTGCTAACTTCTATGGATAAAGACGGGACTTATAATGGTTATGATTTAGAACTTACAAGAACCTTTAGTGAGCGGCTTGATGTTCCAATAATCGCTTCAGGAGGTGCGGGTAGCCCTCAGCATATTATAGATGCATTTAAATTGGGTAAGGCTGATGCGGCTCTAGCAGCATCAATTTTTCACTACAATGAATATCCCATAGAGATAGTCAAAAAAGAATGCCAAAATTCAGGAATTTCAATGAGGTTATAAAGAATGCCGTTCAATATAACTATTATTGATTATGAAATGGGTAATTTAAAGAGCATTTATAAATGTCTTAAGCACTTAGATGTTAATTCAATAGTAACTGATAATCCAAAAGTAATTTTAGATGCAGATGGAGTAATTTTACCTGGAGTCGGAGCTTTTGGAGATGCAATGAAACATCTGAGAGAAAAAGGATTGATTGATGTAGTGCATAAAGTAGCTTCTGAAGGTAAGCCTTTATTTGGAATTTGTTTAGGCTTACAACTTCTTTATTCAAAAAGCCAAGAGATGGGAGAACATGACGGTCTAAACCTAATTGATGGTCAAGTGATAATGTTTGAAATTAATAAAGTTGACAAAGTTCCTCAAATCGGTTGGAATAGCGTCGATTTTCGACAGAAAAAAGATCATTTTTTGGTCCAAGGAATTCCTAACAATTCATATTTTTATTTTGTTCATAGCTTCTATGGTAAGCCAGAGAATAACGATAACATTTTAGGATTAACTAAATATGGCGATATTGAATATGCTTCCATGATTGCTAAGGATAACGTATTTGCAACACAATTTCACCCCGAAAAATCGAGTAAGCACGGAATTAAAATGTATAAAAACTTTATTGATTTTTGCAAGAAATAACATAATTTGAATTTACACTCTTGGCGTTTTCAAATCATACCAGATTAATAAGCGTATTTTTTAAATATCTAATCCTATATTTTATAAATAAATAGATTTTAAACTTTAAATTTAAAATTATTTTTTTTCATATAAATTAAATACATAGTGGATGCGTCATGGGTGGTCTTTTTGGAGTCTTCTCGAGTAATGATTGTGTAGAGGATCTTTTTTACGGGACAGATTATCATTCCCATTTGGGAACTATTAGAGGCGGATTGGCGGTGAAAAACTCAGGTGGTTTTCAAAGGTTCATTAAAGACATCACGACAACTCAATTCAGGTCAAAATTCGAGAAAGATATCGAGAATATGCACGGGAATAAAGGTATAGGAGTGATTAGTGATTATGAAGATCAGCCCTTGATAATCAAATCACATTTAGGCGTATTTGCCATTACAACGGTTGGAAAAATTAACAATTTGGAGAATCTAACAAAGGAAGCGTTAAAGAATGGAGCGCATTTCTCAGAAATGCATGGAGGGGAAATCAATCCCACGGAGATGGTCGCAACAATAATTAGCCAAGGTGCTACCTTTGAAGAAGGAATTCAAAAAGTCCAAGATATGATTGATAGTTCTTATACCATGCTTATATTAACAGATGATGGTATCTATGCGGTACGAGATAAATATGGTAGAACACCTCTCATCATAGGGGAAAAATTCGGATCTTATGCTGTTACAATGGAAACTTGTGCATTCCCTAACCTCAAATTTAAAATAACAAAATACCTCGGACCAGGTGAAGTGATTCTTATTAGTAAGAGGGGGCTCGAACAGAAAATTCCCCCTGGCGACCGGTTGCAAATTTGTTCTTTTTTATGGGTATATTATGGATATCCTGCATCGAATTATGAGGGCATTAATGTAGAAACCGTTCGTTATAAGTGTGGTTCTTACTTGGCAAAAAATGATGATGTAGAAATCGATCTCGTGGCGGGCATCCCAGATTCTGGAACAGCGCATGGTTTAGGTTATGCAAATGAAGCAAAGATTCCTTTCTCAAGACCGTTCGTAAAATACACCCCAACTTGGCCCCGGAGCTTTATGCCTCAAGATCAATCCATTAGGGATCAAGTTGCGAAAATGAAACTCATCCCGATTAAGGAACTCATTAAGAATAAGCGTCTACTTTTCTGTGAAGATTCAATCGTGAGAGGAACCCAACTTCGAAGGCAAATACAAAGGCTATTTGATTCAGGGGCCAAAGAGGTTCATATGAGACCTGCATGCCCTCCGCTTGTTTATAGCTGTAAATTCCTTAATTTCTCTCGATCTCGTTCTGAATTAGATTTGGCGGGACGATGGGCCATAAAAGATTTGATTGGAAAGGATGTCGACAATCCTGCTGACTATATCGACCCGGAATCTGATAATTATAAAGCCATGGTTGATGTTATCCGAAAAAAGCTGCAGTTGACTACCTTAAAATACCAAAGACTTGAAGACTTGGTTAAGGCTATTGGACTACCAAAGGAAAAACTTTGTACTTATTGCTGGGATGGCATAGGATTGTTGATAACCTTGGAAGAATTAATCAGTACCTGATCTTTTTACAAGTGTATCAGAATTTTATTGATTTTTGTAAAAAGTAGATCTAACTTCGACTTTTTGAAACCGATTCTCCTATTTCTGTAATTTTATCAGCAAATTTTAGTGGATATTCACCAGTTAAGCATGCTAAGCATAATTGGCTTTCGTTTTTACCAATAGATTTCTTTAAATCATCAATAGTTTGATATAATAGAGAATCCGCACCAATTGTTTTTCTAATTTCTTCTATATATTCTAATTCTCCAAATTCTTTTTTATTTTTTCCTGCGATTAATTCATCTGTTGTAGGGAAGTCTATACCCATATAACAAGCACTAACTACGGGAGGGCAACTAATTCTGACATGAACGGATTTTGCTCCACCTACCTCTTTTAGTAAAGAAACAATTTGTTTTGTAGTAGTACCTCTCACGATAGAATCATCTATTAGGATTATATCTTTTCCTTGTATAACGCTTTTAATAGGATTTAACTTTTCTTTCACGGCTACTTTTCTCTTTTGTTGTCCAGGCATGATAAATGTTCTCCACACATATCTATTTTTCATTAAGCCTTCAACATAAGGTAATTTCGCTTCATTAGCATATCCTACCGCAGCACTTCTTCCTGAATCAGGGACGGGTACAATAATTGCATTCTTCTTAAATTCTGGATCTAAAAGTTGTGTGTCATTCATAGCTAAATTTTTGCCCATTCTCGATCTTGCCTGAGCCACTGAAACTCCATCAATAATAGAATCAGGTCGAGCAAAATATACAAATTCAAATTGACAAAGAGCAGTTCTCTCAGCCTTTAAAATCATTTCAGAATGAATATCCTTCTGGTGGCTTAAATGCACAATCTCTCCTGGTTTGACATCTCTTAAAAGCTTAGCGCCAACAACGTCTAAAGCACACGATTCAGAAGCCACAAAATATAGATTTCTTTTTTCAGTTTTAAATTCACCAATACATAAAGGCTTAAAGCCGAGGGGATCTCTCATCGCATAAATATCTCCTTCATTAGTCAAAATTATTAATGAATATGACCCTTTTAAAAATTTACTTGCTAATTTAAGAATTTCAGGCCAGTCTTCAGTCCCTAATGCGATTGATCCTATTAATTGCGCTATTACTTCTGTGTCTGTATTAGTAACAAATACCCGCCCCATGTCATCCATTTTCTTTTTAATGGTATCGTAAACAGGAATAGTCCCGTTAAAAGCTAAAGCAAATTCTAGATCATTATTCTTAAAATGGTAGGGTTGTATATAATCAGACGAAGAATATTCAGAAGATCCTGTAGTTGCGTATCTGTTGTGTCCGATCCCGATATTTCCCCAAAAATGAGATTGTGTTTTTTTGCTTAATACATTTGAAACAAGTCCTTTTTTTTTATATGTGTGAATATTTCCGCCAGTCTTTATAATTGATATACCAGAAGATTCTTGTCCTCGATGTTGTAATGCAATAAGCCCATTATATAATAATTTAGAAACTGAATACCCTATATCGTTACAAGTAACACCAAAAACAGCACAATGTTCAATAGGCTTATCTCTCAATTGAATTTTTTTGTTTTCAAATCGCATAGTATCATTTATGTTGAGAGATACATTTTCATTAACTACAATAAATTAAATAATTTATAACTTATAATAATTAGTTTAATACAATATAAATATCCTAAATTAAAGGGTGTCAAAAATTAATGTAAAAAAAGATCTTGCCTTTGTAATTTTGATAGGGGGTTTGAGCGCTAGATTTGGAAGTGACAAAGGTATATTTGAATTCCTCGGAAAGCCCTTAATTTCATATCAAATTGAAACTTTATCAAAATATAATCACCCTATTTTTTTGGTTGCGAATTCCCAAGAACAAGTTCAAGAATACATTAATAAAATTGATATCAAGAAAATAATGGCATTCATTTTAGATGACATGGAAATAATCGAAGATGATAGCCTACGCACGCCTATGATTGGGGCATATTCAGCGTTTAAAGAGTTGAATAAGTTAGAATATGAAAAGGCTTTTGTATTTTCTTGTGATGCACCGTTAATTAAATTTGATATAGTTGAATTATTAATAAAAAAATCGGAAGGTTTTGATTGTTGTATTCCAAAATGGGACAATGGATTTTTAGAGCCTTTATTTGCAATATATTCTGTTAAAGATGCTCTATTAAAGGCTAAAGAAAGTTTAGAGAATAAAACATATAAACTTCTAAATCTTTTCGATGCCAATTGGAAAATTAATTACATATCAGTAGAAAACGATATTAAACCTTTAGATCGAGAGCTAACATCTTTTATAAACATTAATGGTCCCATTGATATTGAAAAACTGTTGAACTACCACCAGCTAAAGAAAGCGGATTCCTAATTCACAGAAAATAGCTTGACAAGATTCAGGGAATCATACCAAGTCTTACACTTTCTCCAAAGGCTTGACTTCCCGTCGTTCCAACGGTAGAGTTCCGTTTCTTTTTGTAGTCGTTGGTTATCCGACCAAATAGAAGGAACTAATTATAGTATATTTTGAGAGAATTAAAAAAAAAGGAGTGCAACGATTTAGTGAATTCTTCTCAATTTCAATTAATCACTTCCCTGAAGGAATGTGTTTTCTTGAGTGGTCAAGATAAAATCATATACAAAAGATTAATTTAAAAGACAACTCTTTTTTCTTTTTTCTCGTTTGAGAAAAGAGAAATTTTTGTTATTCGTTTTAAGAGAACAATTAATTATTTAATTAAAGTTTAAATGTTTAAAATTTTCATTAATAAATGGGGATGGTTGAGGAATTTAAAGCTAGAAGCTGTTGGAATTGCCATGGAAAATTAACTTTCCGAGATTTTTGCAATACTAATAGAAATTTTAATAAAGAGAGAGCAATATTATTATGGCAAAGCTCAATATTAGAATTTTTTTGTTGCGACTGTTATCAATCAAAAGCTTACAACAGATATCTTCCAATATATAAGAAAATTTTGATTATTGGCATTGGAAACGGTGGAAAAACAGCTATTAAAAATATTATAATTGATAAAAACTTAGAAAGTGCTAGAAATATACAAGTCACAAGAGGAGTTGATCGTCAAGTACTTACAATTAATAATCTAAAATACATTATTTGGGATATGGGAGGTGCTACAAGATATCGAGAGAGATATATTAGAGATAATGAGAAATATTTTCCATCTTCCAATGAAATTATCTACATGATAGATATTCAAGATATCGATTACTTCGATAAATCAATAGAATACTTATCAGAAATTGTCCAAATTCTTAGGTTAAATGTTATAGAAGAGACGTTAGGTTTGAATTTAAAATTTTTCATTCTTTTCCATAAGTTTGATCCTAAAGTTAGTAGTTCCCTAGAGATCATTGAAAATATAGAATACTTAACTCGTAAAATCCAGCAACTTAATATTCCATTCGATTATGAAGTATGCAATACCAGTATATATAATTTCCAAAAAAATTACTCTGAATCCCTCTTTTATGATGCTCAAACTTCAGGATTTGGAAATTTGCTTGTTAAACTTTTTTCACCAGCTTGATAACCTTAAAGTTGAACTTTATCATAAATTTTAGTATTCTTATAGATTTTCATAAATAATGAGAATGTTTATTAAAAACTGTAATTAAATTATAATATGTCTATATTACAATCAGAGGGATTTCTGTCAGAAGTATTTTCTTCAATTCAAGGGGAAGGCGGAACGGTTAGAGGTAGTTGTTTTGGGAAAAGACAAATTTTTATACGATTTTCTGGTTGTAATTTAGCTCAAGGAGCATTTAACTCTAAAGGATGCTTCTGGTGCGATTCTCCATACGCTCAAATACATACAAAAGAATTCCGATACGAAAAAATACCGGAATCGCAAAAATTAGTAAATTCAAAAAATCCTGTTAAAATTTCAAGAATAATCGAAATTATTAAAGAATTAATTACTCCAGACCTCCATTCGATAAGCTTTACGGGAGGCGAACCGCTACATCAACTTAAATTTATCTTAAACTTAGCAATAACACTTAGGGATGAACAAATAAATTATCCGTTATATTTAGAAACAAATGGAAGTATCCTTCCCAATCAAGAAATACTAAAATCCTTGTCAAATAAGTTTAAATACTGTTGTTGCGATATAAAAGAAAAAAGTTCAAAAGCAGCTTCTCGTGAAAAATGGAAAAAATTAGCAGAAATTGAATTAAATTTTATCTCTAATATGATAACTTTTGGTGTTGAAACATTCGCTAAAATTGTTGTATCTTCTCAAACTCAGATTGAAGACATTAGATGGATATGCAAAAAACTTTCAAAAATCAAATATCCTAACGGTCAATTTGCTGGATTGGCAATTCAACCAGTTATGTTTGAAGATAACGATTTGAAAGAAAAGTTTTCCATATCTACAACTCATTTGAACGAAATTTTCTATTCTGCTGCTGAAATTTTAAATCCTGAAAGCTTAACTTTGTCTATCCAAACACATAAATTTTTAAAACTTCTTTGATGATTCCTTAGGTATAAGAGATTATTAAAATGGAAACAAATTAACCAGTCTTATTAATGAAATAACTAATTTCTACCGAAAAATATAACAATCATAAATCGCTTTTATTAAATAAGTTTAGTAATAGAATTTCAAAATATTAATAGTTGCTTGTTTTATGAGCTATAAAGTTATTATAAATGAATCTAAAGTAAAGTTTAGTGCTGCTCATTTTTTAAAAGAGCATTATAAGTGTTCCCGACTTCACGGTCATAATTATTATGTCTCGGTTGAGATTAGCGATAAACTGGACAATAATTATTTTGTAGTTGATTTTATGGAGCTAAGTAAAAAACTGAAGGCAATTATCGAGCCAATGGATCACTATATTCTAATTCCTACAGAATCTGAAGACATAAAAATAAATGAAGTTCAAGATTCTGTTGAAATTTTAACTCCAACCAAGAGATACGTTTTTCCACGCTCTGATGTTTGTTTTCTTCCTTTACCGGCTACAACAAGCGAACTTTTGGCAAAACATATTCACGATAAGCTAAAAGAAATATATAAGAATAAAAAGATTTTAGTTAAAGTGGGAGAAACTAAAAGCTCATTAGCATCATATGGAGCATGATTCTTTGATAGGCTTTACCTTTCCTTTTCCCGTTAATTCGTTGTGAATTTGTTTTATCGTTTTCTTTCCTTTTTCGATTTCTTTCCATCGTTCTTTAACTTTTGGATCGTTCTCCGATTGCTCTAAAATGTCAATCCCTTGCTTAAGAGTCTTAATCGTGGTCTTAGCGGTGTTTGCGATTGCAGAAATAATTGTTTTATCCTCTATTGTTTCTATTTTATTAAGTATTTGGGGTTGAGGGGGGGATCTTTTCAAGTCGTTCTTAGAATCTAAAGCGGTTGATTTTTTAGCGTTCCGTAATTTTTTAATTCTTTATACAAATAATAGGCAATCTCGATCTTTTCGTGAAGTTTTAAATCTCTGCGTTGCAAGTTCTTGGATATAACTAAAAAGATTTTCTCTACTTCGGTGAGATTTTCCCTCTGTTCGCATTGAATCTCCACATCAGCAATAACAGACGCCAAATATCTCAATCTCCCGTCCAGAATCTTTAATTTCCCGTCTTTAATGTCTATGGTTTTAATGATCTTATCTCGAAGTCCGTTTATTTTTATGTCGATGGCTAAGGCTTTCAAATCTTCGATACTTATTAAAGGAAATCGCAAACATAGGGGGTGAAAAAGCTCGGTATTGTCTTTTGAGGTTTCAATCAATTCCAATGTTTTCTGTTCGCTTAACAATTTTACCTTATTAGGAATTTCTATCATAATTTCATGCCTCATTTTTTTTTTTTTAATTGTTTAAATTTTTTACATTGGATCTCTATAAGGGTTATGTTCTTGTAAAAATCTCTTCCTTTCTCTTAGCTTCTTTTTTACGGTCTTTACTTTTGCGACGTATTCTGAACTTTTCTCTGAAAAAATGCCGATCATCTTTACGTACAAATCGAAAAAAGAACGATCTTTTGTTTGATCTCTTCGTTTAATGCTATTTTGCTTATTGTTATCTAAATTTGGGATACTCTCTTTCTCCGTATAAATTAAAGGATTTTTACATGTTGGGCATAACTTGGTCATTTTGTCGTCTTTTGTGAAATCCATTGGCGAAAGGGTGAGTTTTTTCGTTCTTTTGTTCAAATCTGAGGGATCATACTTAAAGGATAACCTTATTTTCTTGCAGTTCTTACAATATAATACTTTTCCCATTTTGGTTTCTGTCCTTTTGGTTAAGTGGATTTTAATTTGAAAAAAAATTATAAATATAGTAGCGATTTACCTTCCAAATCGTCTTATTCTCTGCTTTCTGAAATGCTGGATCTTGGCGTTGCTGTGGGTGTTCTTTGGAACTAAGCGGGGCGTCACCCAATCGCACAACTTACACTTGCCAACCTTTACCCTATCCCCCGCTTTTTCTTTCCACAACAGTTTAACTCTGTCTTTTGGGTGGTAAATGAGGTACTCCCGAACGGGAACGTAGCAAGGATATAAAAGGTGCTCGCATTGGGGATCGTCGTTGTAATCATCTAAGCTCTCGATTGGGAGTCTTGATAATGGGTTTTCCCACCCGCATTGGCATTGCTTTGCGTCTGGCTGTAGGTAAAAGCGACACTTTGGGCATGTTATCAGATCGTCGTGTTTGGCTTCGTCTATCAGCTTTTTTAGTTCCAGCATGGTTATTCTCGACCTAATTTTGCTCTCACTTTGGTTTATAATTTTTTAGTTCGTAAGTCTAATATGATTTCTTGATATTTTAATCAAACTGTGCGTTGGTTTTCATAATTGTGGTCTCCTTTAACCGTTGGATTGGGTTTAATAAGGTGCTTTGTAGATTGCTTCATCTAATTGCAAGGCTATCAAGAAGTAAGACCTATAAAATGCGATAGAATGAGGTTAGAGGTTGTGGGCGTTGAAAATAACGAAAATTAAATTCAAAAAATTACTCCTAAAACAACAACAACAAAAAAATATGGGTTATCGTGGTAGTTCTATCGAAAAAAAGAGAAATAAAATTTCAAGAGAGTTATTTCATAGTATGGATCTAAAAGAAGTCTGCAAATTTCTTAAAGAATACCCCTCAATCCAGACTAAAGAAGATTTTGATGCAATTTTTTACTCTGAAATGGGACTTAAAAAAACCATTACTAAAGCTTTAATTGATAAATACGCTGCAGAGTCCATTTCTCGTTCGACCAGTTTTATAATAGATGAAGGATATGATAGAGACGCTTTTGATAGGGAATTGAATAGATATTATAAAAGTTGGGACGATGCCAAGTTCCAAGTAAAATCTCGTATTTTTATTGAAAAGTTAAAGCAACTTGACCCTTCTGATGATTCGTTTAATCAAATATTAATTAAATTTTTTCATGAAAAGCTAGGGTATTCAAAAACTTCTCTATCGTATCCTTCCCAAATTCAAGATCGTTGCCGATACTAATTTACAAAAATTTTGTAAATTAAATTTTTATCTTCAATTTCAAGCCATTAATCAACCTACAGAATCGGAGGACATTAAAATAAATGAAGTTCAAGATTCTGTTGAAATTTTAACTCCAACTAAGAGATATGTTTTTCCACGCTCTGATATTTGTTTTCTTCCTTTACCAGCTACAACAAGCGAACTTTTGGCAAAACATATTCACGATAAGCTAAAAGAAATTTATAAAAACAAAAAAATTGTGGTTAAAGTAGGAGAATCTAAAAGCTCCTTAGCATCATATGGAGCATGATTCTTTGATGTTTAATAATAATAAATAAAATTTAAAAAGTAATTAAAGAGTTTTATACTCTAAAGGATCTTTCAATCCCGCTTCCTTAAATCCAACTAAACGTAATTCACAAGCAAAACATTCTCCACATGCAGGGCGCTCGCCTTTATAACATGTATGAGTATATTTATATAATTCGAAACCACCCAATTTTTCCATTAATTTGATTGTTTCAGCTTTATTTTTCCACATTATGGGTGTGTGAATGATAATATCGTAATCCATACCTAATTTTAAAGTTGCTTGTAAAGATTTTATAGTAGCATCTCTACAATCTGGATATCCAGAATAATCTGTCTGACAAACACCGGCAACCAAATGTTTTATCTTTTGTTGATAAGCGTAAGCCGCTGCTATTGTTATAAATAAAATGTTTCTTCCCGGAACAAAAGTAGTTGGAAGTCCTGTGTCCACGTCGTATTTGATTTCTAAATCTTGGATTATATCTGTTTGTAGCAAATCAGAGAGAAAAGAAATGTCCACTACTGTGTGATTAATAACGGCAATATTCTCCAACCAATCAATTTGAAGAATCTTTTTTGAACTTAACATTTTTATTATATTTTTGGCACATTCTATCTCAACTTGATGTCTTTGTTTATAATTAAAAGTAATTGCAGATACACTCTTAAACTTCTTTAACGCCCAAACGAGGCAAGTAGTCGAATCTTGGCCGCCACTAAAAACAACGAGAGCTGGTTCATCAATTTTTAGCATTTAAATACACATAATTTTTTGAATACTTCTAATTTTCTATAGGTATATAAGTGTTTCAGTACTCTTTAATTATTTTTATTAATTGTGAAATTTGATAGTTGATATAAATTTTAGAAATTAATGAAAAGATATAAATATCTAAATCAAAATTTTCAATTTGTTAATAAAATTAAAAAATCAAGTGATTTATCTTGAGTGAACAAATTAAATTCAAAGCTCTTTTTAAAGGGATTCCAATCCCCTCATATGTATGGCAAATGGTTGAAGATAATTTCGTTTTAATCGATTATAATGCCGCTGCGGACGAAATAACTAAGGGACAGATAAAAAATTACATAGGAGTTAAAGCGTCAGAATTGTACAAGGATCAACCAGATATTTTAGATGAATTGCATCGATGTGCCAACGAACGAGTTAACATATTCAGAGAATTCGAATATACTTATAAATCTACGGGAGAAAAAAGGTTTTTATCTGTAAAATATGGTTTTATCCAACCCGATTTTGTTATAGTTCATACGGAGGATATTACCGAAAAGAAAATTAAGACCAAAAATTAAGAAAGTATCAAGAAATTCTTGACAATCTTGACCAAGGATATTATGAGGTAGATCTCAAGGGTAATTATACTTTCGCAAATAAATTCCAAGCTAATTATTTAGGACTTTCAAAAGAAGAATTAATTGGAAAAAGTTATAGCCCTTTTTTTGATGAGGAATTAGAAAGAGAAGTATTTAAGAAATATAATGAAGTCTATAGAGAAAGTCTTCCAAAGAGTTTTATTGAGGTCGAAACAGCAGGACCTAATGGAATAAAACGAACTTTTGAAGCTTCGATCTATTTAAAACGCGATTCTAATGGTAAAAAAATTGGTTTTTACGGTACTGTATATGATATCTCAGATAGAAAGAAGTTGGAAC
Source organism: Promethearchaeota archaeon (assembly GCA_030605085.1). The sequence continues at coordinate 17,653 of JAUWBH010000084.1, forward strand.
AAAAATTAAAAGAATCTGAAGAAAAATTAAAGAAATTAAATGAAGAATTAGAACAAAAAATAGACGAAAGAACTAAAGAATTAAAAGAATCTGAAGGAAAGCTACAGATGAGTGAAGAGAAATATAGAACGCTATTTAATTCATGCCCAGATGGTATTGCCATTACTACACTTGATGGCAAAATCATCGATGTCAATCAAGCTTATCTGGATTTACTTGGTTATACAATTGAAGAACTTAAAAACATAAACTTCCAATTACTTACTCCAAAAAAATGGTATGAAGCTGAAGCTGAGGAAATGAGAGCATTCATGGTAAAAGGGTTCGGATCATTTGAAAAAGAATATATTAAAAAAGATGGAACAATATTCCCTATATCCCTAACAGGATGGTTAATTAAAGACAAATTTGGAAATCCGGCAAGAATCGGTGCTTTTATTAAAGACATAACCGAACGTAAGCGGTTGGAGGAAGAGCAACAAAAGAAGGTAGAAGAACAAGCCCTACTTCTCGATAATATAGAGACTCAAATTTGGTATGCAATAGATGAGGAAACATATGGGGCCGTAAATAGAGCTCGCGCAGAGTTTTTAGGATTAGAAAAGAAAGATATACAAGGTAAGAAAATATACGAATTTGAGAGAAAAGAGGAAGCGGAATTATGTATTGCGGGTAATAGATTAGCATTTGAAGAGAAAAGACAAGTTCGCACTGAAGAATGGGTTAGAAATGGTAAAGGAGAATTACGCTTATGTTCAATTCTCAAAACACCAATGTTGGATGAAAACGGAAATGTAGAATATATTGTCTGTACGGCAGAAGACATCACCGAGCGTAAGAAGATGGAGGATGCATCGCGTGAAAGCGAAGAACGATTCCGATCTCTAGTCGAGACTACCAGTGATTGGATATGGGAAGTAGATCAAAACGGTGTCTATACATACTCCAGTCCTAAAGTCAAAGACCTATTAGGTTACGAACCAGAAGAAGTTATTGGTAAAACACCGTTCGATTTTATGCCCCTTGATGAGGCAGAACATAATGCTCGATTATTTAGGGATATAATTGAATCCAAGAAACCTTTTAAAAGGTTAGAGAACAAGAACTTGCATAAGAATGGATATTATGTTACACTAGAAACAAACGGCGTACCAATATTTGATTCTAATGGAAATCTTACGGGTTATCGTGGAATTGATCGTGATATTACTGAACGCAAACAAGCAGAAAAAGATCTACGGGAAAGTGAGGAAAGATTTAGACTTGCTTTTGAGAATGCCGCAGATGCGATATTTTGGGCAGATACTAATACAGGTTTAATAATTAATTGTAACAAAGCAGCAGAAATCCTTTTAGAGAAAAAAAAGGGGGAGATTATAGGTCAGCATCAAACGATGCTCCATCCACCTCAAAAAACAGAATATTTTGCTAATATGTTTAAAAGAAATATAGAACATAGAGGATATGCTGATGAGGAGGCAACGATAATAACTAAATCGGGGAAGGTTATACCAGTTCGTATCACAGCTTCTACAACCGTAATTGGTGGAAAATCATTAATACAAGGAATTTTTCGCGACTTTACAGAGCGTATGAAAGCTGAACAAAAATTAAAAAAATCTGAAGAAAAATATCGTTCCTTATTTGAAAACATGACCGAGGGATTTGCGTACCACGAGGTAATCGTTGATCAAAATAACAAACCAATTGATTACAGATATATTGAAATAAATCCCGCCTTTGAGAACCTTACGGGCGTAAAAGTAAGTGAATTAATTGGAAAAAAGGTAACCGAAATATTACCAGGAACCGAAAACGATCCTGCTGATTGGATCGGCAAATTTGGCAATGTAGGACTAACAGGTATTCCTTTAACAGTTGAGGATTATTCAGAAGCATTAGATAAGTGGTATAAAGTTTCAGGATACTCTCCTAAAAAAGGTTTCTTTGCAGTCACATTTGCAGATATTACTGAACGCAAAAAAGCTGAAGAAAAATTAAAGGAATCAGAACAGAAGTATCGTAAAGCTTACAATCTAGCTGAATTTTACAAAGATTTATTTGCTCACGATATAAGCAATATCCTCCAAAATATACTTTCGTCCATTGAGCTCAACCTTATGTATTTAAACAACCCTAACAAACAAATAGAAACGATGAATATTTTGAACGTAATCAAAAATCAGGTGAAAAGAGGTGCCAATCTGGTCTCTAATGTACGAAAATTGTCAGAAATTGAAGAAAAATATATCGACATAAAACCAACGGATGTATGCCAAGTTTTAAAAACCGCAATTAATTTCATGCGCCAGAATTTTCGAGAAAATGTAATCAATATCCAAATTGATACAATAAGTGAAGAATTATATGGTAAAGCAAACGACCTATTATTAAACGTGCAGGAAAATATCTTATTTAACGCCATACAACATAATGCGAATTCAACAATTGAAATACTTATAAAAATAGCTAAGCACCAAGTAGAAGGAAGAAATTATCTGAAAATGGAATTTATAGATAATGGTTTAGGAATCGCTGATGAGCGCAAAAAAGAAATATTTCAAAGAGAGATTAAAGAAGATAAAAGCGTTAGTGGTATAGGATTAGGATTATTGCTTGTAAAAAGAATAATAGAAAGCTATGACGGACAAATTTGGGTTGAGGACAAGATCAAAGGAGATTATACTCAAGGAAGTAATTTTATTATTCTAATTCCAGAAGCAGTATAGAGTATCAAATTTATTTATTTTCATTATCTCACACATTTTATCTTTTATTCACGATGGCGGACGATAATCATAAAAGAATTATATGATAGATTATCTTCTTTTTGAAATGATAATAATAAAAACTAATAGAATATTATCTAATAAAATTAATCTAATTAAGGACGATTAAAATGGATGTTAAAGATTTTAATTGGGTTTACATTAAAGAACAGCTCGAAAAGGCGGTCAAACTCGAACAGGACAAGAATCATTTATCAATAAAAATGACGGTACTTGAATCTAATATCAAAGAAAATCAAATGGTTGGAAGCATGCTTAAAGACGAGGATGAGATGAAACAATCGCTAGGACAATTTTTAGGCGAGAATAGACCGTTAGATTGCGATATTGAAATAAATCAAGACGAAAAATATATATTAATGAAATTTCAGAACAAAAAAGAGTTTAAAAAAGTATATAATCTTTTACACGAAATGTTTTTCGGAGAGTATTTCAAAAAGTTAGTCGAGGCAACCAAAGCAATTTTTGGAGATATGTTTAGGCAAGAATAGAAATCCATTTTCTAAATGTTTTTGATTTAGAAAAATAGGCGTTAAATGAGGTTGTTGAAGATTCAAAGTAATTATATCAGCGCTCTTTCCCACTTTAAGGCTTCCAATTTCGTTCTGAAGACCTAACACACACAAAAAATAACTTACTAAATTCGCAATCTCTTACGATTATTAAAAATTGAATGTTGCATTTAAAACAATCATATTGATATATATATAAAAATACTATGTAATATTTGAAGAATAATTACTTGAAGATGGTAAATATGAGTAGTGAAGAAGACTTAGATGAGCTTAAAATTATTGAACAGTACATCATTCTTCTTTTGGGGGTAATGGATAAGCCGATTCCATCAACGACTCACTTACAAAAAGAGTTATTCTTTCTTTCTCAAGGAAATCCAATTATTAGTAATTTCATTACTTTTCAAAAACATTATTATGGGCCATATTCGGAGGTAGTAGATGATTTATCGAGAAATCCAGTTCATTTTGAAGATCCATTTGAATATGACAAAGATGGCAAGTTCATATTAATGGAAAATGGTAAAGAAATATTCAAAAAATTAGTTGATGATAATAATGCTAATGAAAACTTCCAAAAATTGCTAAGTGCTATGAAATTAACCCGGAAATTATATGAAAAATTAACAACTGATGAGCTACTATTTCTAATATATATAACTTATGGAGAATATATTGAAAAATCACATAAAGCTAAAGATTTACTTAGTGAAAAAAATAGATTAAAAATTGCTCAGCAATTATTAAAAAAGGGCGTAATTACGAAGGGACGATATTTAGAATTGGTGGAGTCTCAATGAAGATGATACGGGTAATCCCTGACAGCAGTTTCTATATTTCAAAAAATGATACAACAAACCAGGGATTAGTCTCGTAAAATCCCGTAATTTCGTATAACAAGGAATATTTCTGAGAACTTTTTGAAAATGATAATAGATTTCGTATTCGATAAGAATTGTAAAATCAAGCAAAAATAGGAGCCTTATTATTTCTATTCGTACTCGCCTCTCTTTCAAATCATTACAAGACTCTTCCACGTTGTAAAGCTTTTCTAAACCCATGATTTCAGAAATGTTATTATTATCCAAAACAACTCTTTTAACCTCTGCAAATTTTTCAAGGCCTTCGAGTTTGGAGAGGTCGGTAATGTTTTTTCCGCTTAAATCTAAGCAATCGTAATCGTTTACGACAAATACCTGCTGATCGTACTTAATTAAATAATTAAATAAAGGAGAATTTGGATTGTCCAAGAAACTATTTAATAGGTTTTCGTCTACGCGCGAAATAATAAACTCGAGACCAAAAAGATTTATAATATCGGACAAATCGCTGTAAAACTCGCCGTTGCCCGCACGCTCTAAAAGTATACCCATTGCATTACTTAACTTCAGAGAGGATAGAGCTTTAATGTGTTTTATTATCCGTTGCGTAAAATTGACAAAATCCTTATCAGACAACGACATTAATAACAAATTAGGAAGTAGATTGGGTGCCTTTTCCGTGAAGGTTCTAAAATACTTCGACTTCTCTACAAAATAGTTGTAATTTCTTAAGATGCCTTCCAAAAAAGAACGCTCTTCTGAAATAGATGTTATTTCTTCTCCCGTTAAATAATTCAAATAGCGCTCTTTAGATAAATATTGAACCACAGTCGGATGACCGCTTACGAGTCTCATCGCGATTTCTTCTTTAAAAACTCTAAGAGCAATAGGGTCGCCTTCGTCGGCAAGTCGTCTTAATAAAGGAAAGGCGAGATTACGGTGGAGCAAACGCGTGTCGTATTTATTTTCTGCCCACGCTTGAATGTTGCTACAATGCCCCCAGAACTCCGTCTGGGGCGTGATTCCGCACCTACCTCCACCGCCACTACCTTCCATTGAGCGGCTTAATCTTTCTGCCGCTTCGTCTATGGACTTTATCGCATCGTACTCCCTAAAACGAGATTTAGAAACGTTTAATAGTAGGTATTTACATTGATTAAATTTTTTCCCTTTGACGTATATATTTGTTTTACTATGTTCCAATTTAAGGGTGATATAATCGTTAATTTTAAAGTAAAGCATCGGTAAGTGAGGCGAAAAAATTACTTTTGTCTTTGTTAAATTTGTTAATTTTAGTCACACTAAGATCGTATAAAAAGAAAAACAGATCGAAAGTTTTTTAATATTTGAGTAATGGAAGGGTTTGGGATTGATTTAAATATGTCGATAAATCGTAATTGGGAAAGAATTTTTTTACATTTTTTTTGAACTTATCTATAAATGGTTTACCTAATTTTTTTTGATATATCTGAGCTCTTTCAATAAAATTAACCAAATTTTATTAAATTGAGCTTAATAATAGTTTAATAAAAAAAAATAACAACAATGTTGTTAAATATTATATAATATACAAAAATTCTAATGAGAAGTTATGAAAAACCCTAATATTCATGAAACATTTAATTATTTAAAGAGATCTTATCTTTCAGTTGATTTTAGATGTGCATACTTTAAAGAGGATGGAGAATGGAAAAGCATCGTTTCTATTTTCAGATTTACAAACAAATCTAATGAAGAAGTAATCGCATATCATACAAAACTAAATTCTCATTGGGAAAATACTGAAAATTTTAAAATTGAATTGAAATCAATTAATCATGAAGAATGGGAAGAGATTTGGAAGGAAAAAGTAACGGATATTACTGATTTAATGAAAAATATCGACCTTTCTAATTTGGAGCCTAGAAGAAATCTTAAAAGAAGTCATACTGGATGGATTTCAAAAGTGGATTTGGAATACAATTCAATTCAATATAATGTCTTAATTACTAATCATAATGAACACCATAAAAAATTCCAATTTTTTGCCTATTTCGTTCATGTACCCAAGCTTGGACCTCTTCCCGTAATGTCCCCTCGTCAGGAAACCGACGACCATTCAAGCATTGAGATTCCAATGCTCCAATTTCTAATTCGGCTTGGTTCAACCAACTTGCATGGACGGGAGTAAAATGAAGCACGAGGCGCTTAAAAATGGGATGCTTCTCGCCTAACA
>JAUWBH010000165.1 GCA_030605085.1 Promethearchaeota archaeon
GCATTCGTGCCTTTATAATAGTTCGAAATGATCCAGAAATACTAGATGATATCCAAATAGCTCGGAATGTACGAGGTAGCTTCTATATTAATAATCTAAAACTGATAGAACTACCAAACATGGAGAATTGGGTGATGTCAACGTAGAAAACAAAAAAAACGGCTATTTTATAATTGATCCTTTCTTTATAAAATTAGCCTAAATTTTCTTATTAATGAATATTACTTTGATGCTGGTGAAGCTTACCAAGAATTTAATGACTTTTTTTATAATAAATCTTTAGATTTTATAAAAAATGATCTTTCCCAGATATATTTTATTAAAGAAGAATCTGAAAAAAAAATAATTGGATTTTTCTCTATTTGTTGTGCAAGAATCCAAACACCTAAAGCAGTTAAATTGAATGAGGAAATAGATTATATCCCTGGATTGCTAATTGGTCACTTAATAACTGATGAAGAATATCGTCGTAAAAAATATGGAGAAAAGCTATTAATTTATGCGATTTTTATTGGAAAGGAAGTATCAAAAATTGCAGGTTGTAGATATATAATTGTAGATGCATATACAACTAATGAAGCAATTCAGTTTTATTTGAGTATAGAATTCAAATTTTTATTCAGAGGGAAAGGTAAGAGAATTATTAAAAAATTAGAGAACGGAGAAAAACCAAAAGAAAAAACTACAAAAATGTATTTTGATTTACGGCGATTGACTATTCTTTATTCATTTAAACATTTAGTAAAATATTTTGATAATTCTTTATCAACTTTTACATTTCTCAAATCATCTAATAATGCTTTAGTATCTTCAACTGAATCTATTATTAAATCATCTTTAATATTAGTTTTAATATGAAAATCAAATGGTTCTACAATATTTTCATATCGTAAAACATCAATATCCTTTCTATAGATTGAAATGAGCTCTAATCCTTTTATTATTAGAATTAATAATATAATTAAATGCGTTTTTATATAAGCCCTAATAACTAATAAACTAAATAGGATAAGAATTATAGCAACGATTAGGGGAAACAAAAATATAAAATTCATTTTCTTTTCTATTCCATAGAAAATCCTTTAATATTTATTATAAAGATATAATTTTTTTAACTTTTTTTTTACAATTTAAGTTATGTTAACCAGTAATATTAGCCAGTTCAACTCCACGTACGGCAAAATTTTGGTCCACATAACATATTATGGCGTGTCCTTTATGATTGTACACAATAGGAACAGGAAAAGATGTTGCAGTTTTCATGATAGATTTTTTAATATATAATGGCAGAGATTTTTTACAAACACGACAAAAACAATCAACTTTTTCAACTAAATCTAAATTTTTAAGATTCTCTATAATTTCTTTAATAATTCCCGTGAAATCTTTAAAAATACTAGCGTTAACATCTCCGTATGAAAAGATTACTTCAATATCATAAGTTTCGTTAAATTTTTTAGCTATGTACTCCAATATTGCTTCTAATATTTGAAACTGTAAATCTTGATCAGATCCAATGGTGTAAATGAGTTTGCTCTTTTTTATATGAACAATTTTCATGTTTCCTTTATTTATGTGAAAAAAAATGTCATTAGTTGAATTTTCTCTTATAAATCTCAAATCTAAAATGAAACTTCTAAAAGATCTAGGAGGTTTCCACTCAAATAAAGTGAGTTCTTCTGTACTAATGTTTATAACATCGATTTTATTTTTGATATCTGGAGCCATTTGATTATGAGGAGATTAGTATTAAAAATAGATTTATAAATTTTGAGTTTTTTAAAATAATTCTTATTTTTGTTTTAAATAATATAAAAAATCTTATTATTTATATCTTTCAATTAACAAAATAATAAAATAATACTTTTTTTTAATCAATTTTTAAGGGAAAATAAATCTTTATTTATATTTTAAAATATAATTAAGTTTGGCAAATAATAAATTACATTTTAATTAAACTTACGAGTTGGGTAAAAATAAATAAGAAAAAAATATTTAGAGAACTCAATTCTTTCCAAGAGACTCATAAAAACGAAAAATATGAAAATCTTTCCTTCACAATAGTTTTAGTACAACCAGAAAACGCAGGAAACATAGGTTCTATAGCACGTCTTATGAAAAATTTTAATTTCAAAAAATTAATTATTTTCAATCCTATTGAGAAGGTGGAAAAGATTAAAAGCTACGAAACGCAAGGATTTGCAATGCGTGGAAGAGATATCCTCTTAAACGCAGAAATTATAAAGGTTGAAAATCAAGAAAGCCATTTAACTGAATTCAAAAAGCTTTTGCAAAAGTTCGATTTAATCATTGGGACGACAGCTAAAGGAAAAAGATATACTAATCTTAGGAGGTTAGCAATTTTTCCTCAAAATTTATCAATTCCTATTTCGGAAAACCAATTAAAAGTAGCAATTTTATTTGGTAAAGAATCACGCGGTTTAACTAATGATGAAATTAAACTGGCTGATATATTATTAAGAATACCTTCAAGTGAGGAATATTCTTCTTTAAATCTTTCTCATGGATGTGGAATTATATTGTATGAAATTTTTAAAAAATTAAATGTTTTAAATATCGGAAGAGGAAAAAAGCCCGTGTTATTAGCTGACAAAAATGATCGATTGACTTTGTATGATTTTATAGAACAGATAATTAAAAACCTTAAAACTAGAACTTATAGAGAAAATAATGTATATCAGGCATTTAAAAATGTATTTGAGCGTTCTTTTATGTCAAAAAAAGAGTTAAGTCTAATTCTTGGTCTTTTTTCAAAAGTCAATTCAATTTTAAAAGAAGTTAGCCCTTATGAAGTCTAAATAAGAGGGTTAAAATGCAAATACCAAAATAGAATATCCATTGTCATTTATTTAAGCAAAAAAAAAAAATATTTTAAGTAATTTTCTAAATTGGATATTTTCCTAAGGTTTTTGTAGCTCTTAATATCGCTCTCATATTCTCTGGAGACATATCTCTTGGAATTTCGCAACCAAACGCTAACCAATACCCCCCACCCTTCCCTGCAATCTTTATGTGATCCGCACAATCTTCATATACTTCTTTAGGAGTTGCGTTAATAAGTTTTTTATAATTAAGATTACCCATAATAGTTACTTCATCTTTTAGAAGGTTTTTAGCCCAGTCTAGATCTACTTGGTAATCGAATTGAATAGCACCACCAGGATTAGTTTGCTTCACAAAATGAATGCATTGAGGGACATACCCACAACAATGTATCAATGTAGGAAGCCCTAGCTTATTGATTCTAGAGCAAGACTTTTTCTCGGGTTCAAGGCAAAATCTTTCAAAAAATCTTGGCGACATGAAATAAGCCGCAGTTTCCCCCATACCTATTATGCTAGCACCTGCCTCATGCATAGAACGGGCTATCTCTACTTCCCAATCTACGTACCAATCTAAAATTTCTTTAAATTCATCTGGATGGTCAAACACATAAAATAATAAAAATGGGTCTCCTCCAGCTAATAATGCCACGCCTTGCAATGGACCTTCCAGCCACCCAATTAAAGGCACATCATCTCCTACCTTCTTTTTAGCAATTTCAATAGCTTTTATAGATTCAGTTAATCGACCTGATTTCATAGGATCTGGCATTTTAAGATTTTTAAAGTCCTTATACATATTTCCTTGAGAAAGAACTGGCTTTACGATACGAGGAACATCATCATATGGGAATTCGATTTTGGCTCCGCAAGCTTCAGCATATATTCCAACATCAGATGAGAAGCAAAGGGCATCCCAACCGAAACTATTATACGCCTTTAATTGTCCCTCTGCCATTTTTTCGGCTTTACTTACATATTCTGAAAAAGGAATTCCAGAAAATTTAGCTGAAAAAGTCTGAGCAAATGGAATCATAGGTACTCTATCTGGTTCTTTGTGTTTAAGAGAGGTCATTACGCGATCATAGGAGGTCATTTCAGCTTTAAGTTCTTCTGAAAATTCTTTGACTTTTAATATTAACTCAGAAACATCCTCTACATAGGCATCTATGTTGAATTTATCTGCCATTGCCCGAGATCCCGCAGGTCCGCTAAGAATTGTCCTAATTTTATGGCGAATGCCACGATTCCATAATTCTTGTTCTAATTTCGCAACCTCAGCCTGAGATTGCATAAGATATATTGCTGATGCCACAATTCGAGCATTTGAATCAACTGCCGCTTGAGCTATTTTTTCAGGAGGAATATCTGAACCAGCATCAATGACTTCGAAGCCATGGGCTTTTAAATTTGCTGAAACAATTGCGTTACCTATACTCCAAGGACCCCCCATAACGCCTATTACAACTTTTTCCTCAGGACTTTTAGACTCTTCTGTAGAGGCAGGAAGTGATCGAACTCCTACTTCAAAGGCCGCTGCAGCTACAACAATATCATCCAAATACATTCCTTCTTTTTTATATTTTTTACTTACGGATATTATGCCCGCGGAAAGAGCTTGTATAATCTCTTGCGATGTAAGTCCTTCCCTCCGTGCTTTTCTCACTATTTTTCCTATTTCTTTATATTTACCTTTGAGGGTTAATTCGGTTATTTCTTCAAGACTTGTCTTCATGCTCATCAACTATTTTTTTCAAGTTAGTATATTTATCTTAATTATTTCTAACATCGCTTAAATTTTCGTTGAAGAATAAGAATTTCAGGATTTTTATTATAATGAACCTAACATATTGGTATGTTGTCGGAATGTTACCAATCATCGCTCCACTCTATGGAAGATTTGTTTTGGGGATAGGTGAAGGTGAAGCATATTTATTGGGGCTTTTATTAGGATTGACATTTATTTCTGCAGCGTGTTTTATGCCCTTATGGCGATACATAGCTGTAAAGATTGGAATGAAAAAAGGAGTAATGATTTCAATGGTAACATTTATAATCACCTTATCTCCATTTATGTTTATTTCAGACGTATCCACCGCATTTTTCGCATTTATATTTGTTGGTTTAGGTCTTTCAGGTGCTATTTATTTTGGCGATATCCTTCTTTCTGCAATTATAGACGATGACGAGTTAAAAATAGGGACTAGAAGAGATGGAGGTTATTTTGGAATTAATGCGTTAATTACAAAATTATCTACTATATTAGTAATTATTACCATAAGTTTAGTATTCAATACTGTTGGTTGGGCCGTTTTTGACCCTGTAGCTACTGAAGATATTATATTAGGACTACGAATTTTAATGTTTGTTTTTCCTGCTATTGCCTTGGTAATTGGATTATTGGTAATTAGTCGCTTTCCTATTACAAAAGAAAAATATGAACAAATAAAAATAGAAATCGAAAAATTACATGCTGAAAAAAGAGAAAAACAGGTAATATGATGTAATAAATATAATTCTTTTACTTTAATTTCAATTTTTTTTTTTTTTTTTAAAGCTGTTTCATTAACCGGATGGATGCCCTATACTTTTCCATTTAATATGGCTTGGAATCCAGCTGCTTCTATTCCTTGTGGGTGGAGTAAAGAAGGATTACCAATAGGGATGCAAATTGTAGGAAGATTACAAGATGAAGCAATGGTCCTACAAGTTTCAAGAGCATTTGAAGAAATAGCTCCATGGCAGGATAAAAAACCAAAATTTAATTAATAATTTTTTGTTTTTTTCTCTTTAATATGATTTGAATATATCCTCTGATACAAGAGGGATTTTAATGAATAATGAAAATATATGTTTTATGACAATTAATTGGAATGCAAATTGATGTAAATAGATCTGAAGAACTTAAAGAACTCCAGGTTTCACATGCTTTTGAAGAATTTATTCCATGGAAAGATAAAGAACCATAATTATATCAAATGTTTCTTTTGCAAACGGACATACTCGTTATATTCTAGGAGGTTTTTCTCGATTAAACGAAATATGATGTCAAAAAATTGTCTAAAAAGCTCTTCAGGGAATAAATTGATTTCGAAAATAATTTTAGTTATTAAATCTTCGCTAAGGATTTGAGAATTAATTACCTCGTTATACATCAAAAATTCCATCATAACTTTATCCACTTCAGTCTTAACTATACATTTCGCTAGCTTAAACGCTAAATCGCTTTTTGGGTTAATAAAATATGGGTAATTCTTATCGTCTAATATTTTTATATAACCCAAAACATTAACAATTCTTTCTACAGAGTAGTCTAAAGAACTCGGTTGAAGACCAAATGTTCGACAAAAACTTTTTTTAGATTGATGCACTGGAAATGCCTTTGGATGTCTTGAAACGATGTAATACGCCGCAACGAAAAATTTATAGATGTTATGTGGTATTTTCCTAGTAGCTTTTAGAAACTTATATATAATTGAAACTGTGTCTAGTAATAATGTGTGATTTATTTCAGGAACAAATTTTTCCAAAAATTCTAATCCATCTTTAAGTAGATCAATACTAATTCTCTCCCTCGTATTTAATTCTTCTTGATTTACATTAATTAGTTCTAACATTTTACACACATAACCATAATAGAATTTTTACGAATTTTTATGCATATTTTCATAATATGCATATAATATTATTTGAGTATTGATCATATTTAAATGTTGCATTGATGGATCTTTATTCGATCAAAAATGCGAAAACTTATATATAAAAGAATTTATTTTTAACTTAACGATTTTTGTCGATGTTTTTTTCTTTAATATGGTTGAAAAGGAAGAATTTACAAGATCTAAAAGATCAAGCTTATCAAGAATAACTGTAGGTTTAGATGATTTTGATTATAAAGTAGTCAACAAAATGGCGAAAAACCGAAACTTACCACTTTCAGAAGCAATGAGAATGATTGTCCACCAGTGGATTGAATATAACCCAGATCTTTTAAAAAAAAATTATGGTGTAGATTTTGGAGAAATCACGGAAGAAATTAAATATGAGACTACAGAAATTTCTTTGGATAAATCTTTGAACCCATCTGAAAAGATTATCATTAAAGAATTACCTGAATTTTTTGAAATAGTTGACGAGGTTAGTATAAAGGATCTTGCTGAACACTTTGGAACCAATGTTAAAACTGTTAAAAAGATTATATTTACTCATGGTAAGGAAATAAAAAAAACTGGATTGGATTTAAAATTTAAAGAAGGTAGTATTTACAAAAATTAAAGTTCCAGCACATATAATTGTAATTCTTACTATATTTGTAATCAAACCATATCTGTAAATTAAATTTGGATTCTTATAAATAGTAGATAATCTCTAAATGTAAAAAAAAATTAAATTTTAAGGATAATTATGTGAGTTTTGATCCACAATTTGGGCAAAATTGAGCGTCTTGTTCAAGTTGATGACCACAATAGATGCAAAAATTCAAACCTGTTGATGGTATAGGGGCATCAATTTTTTTGACCGTAGGTACATAATCAGCTGAAGGGATATAGGCTATTTTTTGACCGAGTTCAATTTCTCCAGTATCGGGATTAAAACGATAAATGATTTTACCATTATCTCTTAAATCAGCAAGGACACGGAGCAGATCGCTTGGTTTTATGCCTATTTCAAGAGCAATATGCTCGAGTTTATATGTACCCTGATTTCCTCGGTCTAAAAGTGCATTCATAACTGCCTTTTTGTATTTTCTATTGGTATAAAGTTGATGAAAGGCGCCAAGTATTACAAAAAATGCGGGAATAAACAACCAAAAACCCCAGTTTAAAAATCCTATAATGTGTATATTCAATGCTCGAAAAATCAAGGATAATATGGCAAAAATAAGTAAAAACAATCCACAAACGAAACTTCCCTTAACAGCCTTATATTTTTTCTCAGAATAATATCTGTCTTTATATTTATTATTTGTCATTTTATATTCACTTAAAGTTATAGTAAGGTAAATACATTTTAAAAAATATGTAGTCCAATATTTAAGTTTTTAAACAACGATAAGATTGAATCCTATTGTTTAAAAGATATCAAATGTTTAAATCTTTTTCTTAATTAGATTTTCAATATCAAATTATTTTTTCGTTCAATCTTATTTTCCACTTCTAATTTAATCAAATGACTCTCAACAATTGGAATGCCTGGAAATATCTGTGCTTGGTTGTTTTTATAATATAATTTCGATAACTCTATAATTGTACGGGGCTTTTTGTTTAAGTTTTCTAAAATAATATCGTCTTTAATCGTAATCTTATTGCGGATTTGATTAATTCTTTTTTTTATATTATAAAACTTATTTCCATGGGATGGATAAATGTATTCAATGGGGAGTTTTTCTACTTTTTCCAAACTTGATAAATATCCTATAGCCCCTCCTGAACTGGGTGAATACCAGGCGGTCCCGAACTCACCAATGAGGTCTCCAGAGAGTAGGAACTTGCGATTAACTTCATAAAAAGATGTATGCCCTGGTGCATGCCCAGGTGTAGTTAAAACCTTAAACTCATAATTGCCCAATTTTAAGATATCATTATCTTTAATAGTCTGAATATAAGCGTTTTCTGGGAGCTGGGACATTGAACAATATGATTTAAAAAATTCGTTTATATCCTCATTCCCTCTAAAAGCTAAAGAATGTTTCTTTAATAAATCCATATCAAAAGACTTATTCAATAAATCAATATTTAACGCACTCTCTTTTTCAATCTCGTTAATGATGATTTTAACATCACTGGGATTAATTTTTTCGTAGATTGCGTCCATAGCTCCCATATGATCAGGATGTGCGTGAGAAATAACGATGGTGTGAATATCATCCAATTTTAACTTTAATTCATCTAGTTTCCTGAACAGCTTTCTCGCAAATTTTTTTAAGCCACACCCTACTTCGATTAAAATTAAACCACTTTCATCTTTTATGACAAAAACATTAGCAGAAGCAGGCCACATTGATTTATTAGCTTTTAAGAAAAAGAAATCTTTGTTCATTAATTTTTTTTAATTAAAGAAAGGACAATAATTTTTGGATTCAAATAACATCGTTTAAAAAAAAGTTTATATTCAAATTTACAAATAAATAGATTATTAAATTACTTTTTATTTTTTCTAAAAAACCAAAAAATTTGAATATATATGAGGACAACTCTTTATTATTTTTCAGGAACCGGCAATTCGTTGAAAGTTGCGAAGGACCTATCTGAAAAGATAGATGATTGTGAACTTGTACCAATTGCTAAGATTTGGAATAAGGATCATCTTACTTCTACTAGCGAAAAAGTGGGTTTGATTTTTCCTCTTTATTATTTTGGGCTACCTAAAATTGTATTCGATTTTGTAAATAAAATAGAACTTGATAAAACAAATTATTTATTTGCTGTAATAACAAGAGGCGGTGATATGGATGGAGTGCCTCTGCAACAGTTAGAGCAGATTCTAAGAGAAAAATCGAAAACTCTAAGTGCGGGGTTTTTTATTACTATGCCCAACAATTATATTTTAGTGCCTGATTATACTCCAGAAGAGCAACAGAAAAAAATGTTTGCAAAAGCAGATGCATTAATTGAAAATATCTATGAATTTGTAAAAGAAAATAAAGAAAACTTTGAATTAGATGTTACGGGAAAAAAAACCAGATCTTTCGAGAGAATGAATACAATATTTCACAAAGGGATTTACGAAAATGACAAATTCTTTTTTGCCGATGAAAATTGTAATGTTTGTGGCATATGCGAAAAAATTTGTCCTGTAAAAAATATAATACTTGTAGAAGGTAAGCCACAATGGCAACATCAATGTCAACAATGTTTAGCTTGCATTAATTTTTGCCCTGAAAAATCTATTCAATACGGCGAAAAGACTATAGGAGCAAGAAGATATCAACATCCTGAAGTTACAGTTAAAGATTTAATAAACCAAAAGTGATTAAAACCCTTATTGATTGAAACTAATAAAGGTGTTTAATAGGGTAATCTGCAAATTCGAAAAGCTTATAGGTCCTTAATGATATCCGGTTTTAACGATTCAAGAAATAATTTAGTGGCTCCTATAAAAGCTTCTTTTACATTTTTTCCTGTTTTTGCCGAAGTTTCATAATAGGGAATCTCTAAATTTTGATAAACGGGATACCTCTTAGCTAATAATTTCGTATAATTATGCGCATACTCATAATTTATTGCTCTTAATTCTTCCAAATCAACTTTATTTCCAATTAGAACAGTTGGAATTAATGAAACTTTAGCACTATTATACATCTCATCCATCCAATTGTCTAAATCTTTGATTGTACTTTCTCTGGTTAAATCAAAAACCGCAATGCAGAGCATAACACCAATATAAAAGCCGGGTCTTACAGATTTAAAATGTTCTTGTCCCGCAAGGTCCCAAATTTGAAGTTTAACCTTCTTATTTTCGATCTGAACTGTTTCCATATAGAAGTTAGCACCAATGGTCATAAGATATGAGGTTTGGAAAGTATTTTTTGTGAATCTCTCGATAAGGCTTGTTTTGCCAGTGGCTCCGTTCCCAATAAAAACAAGTTTTACTAAATAACCCTTATCTATAGGAATCATAATAAAATTAATTATAGATATCGTAATCTTGATAAATCAATTTTATATTATATTTTACAAAATATAATTTTTATGGATACAATTAAAGAAACTTATCTGCAGTTTAAAATGTAAAATATAAGTTAATTTTATTATGAAATATTTAAAATAGAGGATTAGTACTAAAAATCTAGTTTTAAAAAAATGTTAATAAAAGTTAATCGTCTATAATTTTGAAAAAACAAATCCTCTTTAAAATTTTAGTTGTTGGAGATGGTAATGTCGGAAAAACTTCGCTTGTTCATCGTTATGTGGATAGAGTATTTATAGATACAACTACGATGACGATTGGAGTAGAATTTCTCTTAAAGAAAATCCAATTTGAAGATGTAACATGTCAGCTCCAACTGTGGGACATCGGAGGACAGTTGAGATTCAGGCACATGGTTAACAAATATGTACCTGGTGCAAAAGGTGCGCTATTGCTATTCGATGTAACAAATATGACTAGTTTTGTAAACATCGCAAAATAGGTACAACTTTTTAGACAGAGCAAAATTACTCTACCAGTAATGCTCGTAGGTACAAAATGTGATTTGGAAGAATTCGCAATGGTTAAAGATTATTACGCAAAATTGACTAAAAAACATCTTAGTATGATCGATTATATAAAGACATCGGCTAAGTTAGGACTCAATGTAGATGTAGTTTTTGAAATTTTAGCTAATAAAGATGAGTAAGAGTTGAACTACCACTCCTTAAAAGGCGTGGATTCATAGTCCCTACGATTCTATTAGAATCTTAGACACTAAAGGATAGTTCTCTACCCTAATATCATCAGTTTCGTGATTTTCGTGAATGTATTTCTTTAAGATGTTAATGCTTCCCACCACATCTCGATCTTGCTTGTAGCCACATTTAGAACATTTGAAAGTCCTATCATTAGGTTTTACTCTCTCATCACAAATGGGACAAGTAGAAGATGTATGGGCTTCGTTAATTAGGATTAACTTAATTCCAAACTCTTGACATTTGTTTTCAAGTTTCCTAAGGAATATATTATAAGACCAGAAATTCTGAATTATTTGATTGATTTTCTTTTTATTTCGATAATGCTCTGGGATGTTAGAATCTCTGATACCTTTTAGGTCTCCGATAATGACCTTAAAAACCCTATATTGTTCTAGCTTTCTAAACAAGTGAGCGATGATATTGTTTAGGTAATTATGGATTTTTCTCTTGCGTTTCAAATAGAGTCTTCTAATTCTCTTGGTAGAATATCTATTATTCTCTGTTTTTGCTAGTGCTTGATAATAGGCAATCTTTTTTGATATTTTCAGATACTCTTCAAAAATATGTTCCGACTCATAAGTGAGATTAAAGTCCTTAGAGCTTCTGATATAGACACTCATATATCGCTTGATTCCCAAGTCTATGGAGCAGATATTCTCTTCCTTATAATCTATTGGGTTTGGCTCTACTGCTTCCGATTGATAGGCATAGAATTTCTTGATATAAGGAACGTATTTAATCTCCACTTGAGATTGCTTTCCTTTCCATTTTCTAACTCCGTTATACTTGATCTTGAGCAAACTTTTTATTCCGTATTTCTCTTTTAAGTCTTTAGAGCAAGAAATATGGATATAGTCCTTATCTATACGATAGCAATCGTTTCTACAAATCAATAGCCTGGGTAAGGTTTCGTTGGTCTTGTAATTCTTAAAATAAGTTGGAATCGAGACTTTATGTTCTACACTTTCCGATTTGAGAGAGTTCCAAAAGGATTGCCACGACTTGTCCAATTTCTTGAGAATCTGTTGGGAATACGCAGAGCCTAATGCTTTATAGAGTTCGTGAGTCTTGAGTTTCTTACATTGTTTGGAATAAGAGGGACTCTTTTTCTCTTTATCGAAAAATGCCTGTCTTCTATGATAGTTTTCCACGTTCCAGATGGCACTAGATCGGACTAACATAATCTTTAGAATCCGTTGTTGTGCCTTAGTAGGCTTCAATTCTAAGGTATTAGTCCGAAGCATTATAAATAATGAGTCATTTTAAACGTTTAAATATGTGGAGTGTCATTAATTAATGATTTAATTGAGCAAAATTCGTCCCACGCCTAAAGGCGTGGGCTTTCTTTTGCTTTATGTGGTAAAAATACTGGAATAATTTGTTGTTATCTAGTTATTATCAAATATAAATTTTTTAAAAATTTACTTATATTTTTTTATAAATTCCTTGAGTGGCGTAAAATATTCGTCTTTATAAGAAAAAATGTCATTATGCCCTGCGCCTTCAATTAACACTAATTTCTTTTCTATATTTTCAGGAATAGCATTAAAGATAACTTGCGCTTCGTTGCTAGGAATAATCCAATCCATTGTACCGTGAATAATCAACACAGGTTTTTGAAATTTCTCGATTCTCGTATCATTTGAATATTCCTTTAATGCTTCAGGAGTGATATCAGACCCCCTTACTCTAAATAACCTTGTCATCATATTATATGCGCTACCAAATCCGCTTTCAAAAATAATTCCACGGACATCGTTGGGATTGTGAGAGCCAATTTCTGCAGCGCAGACGCTTCCAAGTGAGCGCCCTTGTACAAACAATGAATTATCTAATCCATTTTCGTCAATCCATTTTTTAAATTCGTTATAAATTGGTAGTGCGTCCGTTATTAAGCTGCTATATTTAGGATTCCCTGAACTATGACCATAACCTCTAAAATCAGCAACAGCTAAATTAACTCCACATTCAAAAAATTAATCGGTAAAGTAGTGATATTCTAGAGCAACTTCTCCGTTTCCATGGAATAATAAAATTGAAGGAAGATTTTCGTCCTTAAGAAAATAATAACCTCCAATTAGAATATCCTCATTAATTTGAAAATTTAATACTTTGATATTTTGTGGTAAATCACTTGGAATTGAGGTTTTTCTTGGATAAAACACTACATTTGATATTCTATCATCATCAATAAACAAATCTTTCTCCATTTTTAAACATTAATCTCATTTACTTAAAAAATTTGCTCAATTTGTTTGTTGTATTTTACAAATATGTATCTCTAAAGAAGAAAAAGAAATAACTTATTTAATAAATTGAATAAAAAATAATTTTATGTTTATCCTTAATTAGTTTTTTCACTTTGATTTTACTCGTGCAAAAGGCTGAGAATCCTTAAAACAAGTAAATGCAGAGTGAGATTGCTACTTTCCATTTAGTAGATAAATAAAAAATAAAAAAAAAATAAAGATTTTTATGTTTTAAGTCCGAGATACATGAATACTGCGAAGGTCGCCATGAGCCCACGCCATATTACGAGATATACACCAGGTAAAAATAGAGCGTCAGCTACTCCAGCTATAAAAAAGATAAGGAAACCAAGGGA
>JAUWBH010000041.1 GCA_030605085.1 Promethearchaeota archaeon
TCGCATTCCAACGCTTCTGTGTCGTTTCCTGTTTGTTTAAAGAAAGTTGTACCGTCTTTAAAGATTTTATTAACTAATTCCATTGAATTCAAAAATTCCTCCGTCGTTTTAACCGTGTTCGCTTCAAAATAGAGGGTGTTGAGAATTTCAACGTAAATTTCCATTGCTCTCGCAGCGTTTTTTTTATTAATACAAGATTTTGCTGCTTGTTCGTAGAGTAATAACGATTTTAAGTAGTTTTCCTCTGCTCGCGCTTTTTCTAATAAAGCTTCTTCACTTCTCTCTGAAGGCATTTCACATCGATTAATACGTATATTTTAACCTTTATTACGTAAAACGAATTTCTTAGAATGATAAATAAACATTCAATTCAATTTATATGTCTTATCTTCTTTCGTAATTATTTCGAAAAATTTATTGCAAATTTTAAAATATTGGCAAATACAGATTAAATTTATATCTGCATATTTTAAAGAAAAAATGGCAGACTTAGAATCTGAAACGAAATTCTATTGATTTTTAAGAACTTTAAAAATAACGATCTTTTATAATCTCATAAAATACGCTAAATTCTAATTGCTCCTTTTCGATTAAATCCAAAAATTCAGATTTTTTAATTTTTTTTGATTTTATTTGATTTAATATTTGTGGAATTCTTAGTTTTGTTTTTGTTGTGTAAGAATCTTGGTCTAAAAGTAAGAGATAAACCTTTTTGATGTTGCTATCAGTTAAAATTTTAGTGATAAAATCATCAATATCCTGTAACCGAAGTGTCCTATGTGAGAATCTAATAAATCCCTCATTAGATGCAAGAGTTTCTCTGAATAATGGATATAAGGCATGGCATAGTTCACAAGCTTCATTTTCTTCATTTTTAACTTTCGGATCAAAAAAGTATATTGGAATATCATACATAGGATCCCAATATGCTTTTTCAAGAAAATCTTCTTTAATTTCTTTTAATAATCTCTCTTTATAAAGCTTTTTCCATGTTCCTTGAGCAAAAATAAGAACGCAAAAATGCCCGAAGGATCCAAATCTCCACATCTTTTCTATTATATTTTACATTCTAAATATTTTTTATTCATATGATTCATTATTACAGTAGAAGATCTTCTTTCATTATTATTTCGAAAAATTTTATTGCAAATTTTAAAATATTAGCAAATACAAATTAAATTTATATCTACATATTTTAAAAAAGATATAATAAATAATGATATCCGAAAAAGATAAGAATATAATATTAATGTATGCGAAAAAATATAACTTAGAAAAAGTTATTCTTTTCGGCTCATCGAAAGAGAGAATCGATGCACGAGATATAGATATTGGTGTGAGAGGTGTATCTCCTCAGCTATTTTTCGATTTTTGTTGGGAATTATACAGAGATTTATCTAAACCTGTAGATATTATTGACTTAAGTAAAGATTGTTTATTCAATAAATTAATAGAGCAAGATGGGTTAATATTATATGGCTAGTGTTAAAAATAAGATTCTTGCGGAGATTGAAAATATTGAAAAAGTTTTAACTGAGCTAGAAAAAGTGAGAGATAAACCAAGCAAAGATCTCGTAGTTCTTGTTGGAATTGGAGCTTTTCTTCAAAATATCTATACAGGGATGGAAAATATTTTGAAACAAATGTTATTACATCAAAAAATATTGATCCCTGAGTCACCAACATGGCATAAAGATTTATTGAATTTAGCTGTTGATAACAATTTAATATCAAACGAAACTGTTGATAAAATAGGTAAGTATCTGTTTTTTCGCCATTTCTTCACGCACGCTTATGGATTTCTTATAGATGAGGAGAAATTAAAACCTCTAATGGAAGACATCTCAGACATTTATTCTGAGTTTAAAAGAGAAGTAGACAAGTATCTCTCAAAAGTCAAAGAATGAATTCATCTAAACAATATAAACAATTTTCTTTTTAAACCTTGATTTAGAAATAAATTAAACATTCAGTTCAATTTATATGTCTTATCTTCTTTCGTAATTATTTCAAAAAATTTTATTGAAAATTTTAAAATATTAGTAAATACAAATTAAATCTATATCTGCATATTTTAAAAAAGATATAATAAATAATGATATCCGAAAAAGATAAGAAGATAATATTATCCTGTTTTTATAACGCATTTAAACAAGAAATTAAAATTTTTAACTACGAAACGTTTACGAATAACCTTAAATTAAAAGAAAGAAATATAGGAGAAAAAAAGACACCAATGGATTTCTACATCTAAATCATATGCTGAATTAACCACTTTATTCACCTTTAATTGAATTTTTTATTTTTTCACATAGCTCTTCCACAGAAAAAACATACCCACTATATTTTAAGATACTCTTATCAATAGGAATATGGGTTTCCAATTCTAGCAGTTTAGCAAATTGAGCGTTTGGATTACTTTCAATTACAACCTTTAATTTTGCTTTTGAAAGATAATCTTTAGCGCTCGAATGTATTGGATGTATTTGTTTAAAATGTAAAAATGCTATATTTTCATTATTTAACCTTTCAACAGCTTCTTTAATTAAATAATAACTACTACCCCATCCAATTAATAATATATCATAGTTATCATTTCCAATAAATTCAGGGGGAATAGATATTCTTTTAATTAATTCTAATTTCTTAAATCTTTTTTCTACAGTTTTTTCTCTTATAATCGGATCTTCAGTTATGTCCCCCTCCTCTGTGTGAGTGTGGCTGTCGGCATCTACCAGACCCTCACCATAACCAGGAATGCTAAATGGGGAAATACCGCTATCCGTAAATCGATATCTTTCGTAAGTCGAATCTGTTTTTACAAAAAACTTTTTAACTTCTAAGTTTTCATGGTCAAGAGAACGAATATTATAATAAGAATCTATAATGTATTGATCTGTTAATATAAAAACTGGAATTTGAAATTCCTGGGTTAAGTTAAACGCTTTTTGAGTTAATTTGAACGCGTCTTCAATAGTTCCTGGAGCAAATATTATTCTTGGGAAATATCCTGCTCCTGCGTACAACACTAGTTCAATATCTTCTTGTGCTACTCGAGTTGGCATTCCAGTCGCAGGTCCGGGTCGCTGCCCTACTAGAAATACAATCGGTAATTCTGCCATTCCGGCTAAACTTACACCCTCACACATTAATGAAAAACCACCTCCAGAAGTAGAAACAAAAGCTCTCGCTCCAGCATAAGAAGCTCCTAAAGCCTTATTTATTACACTAATCTCATCCTCAGACTGATCAACTATAATTGAAAAATCAAGTCCATGTTGAGCAAGAAAGGTACCTACGCCTGTAGATGGTGCCATAGGATAAAATGTAACGAAATTAGCGCCTCCTGCAATTGTTCCTAAAGCTACCGCTTCTCTACCATCAAGAATATAATCCTCAGCAACCTCAGAATTTTTCTCCATGTCGAAACTTCTTTTTAATTTCCCTTGCTTTACTAATTGATCGTAGATATCGTATCCTTCGTTAGCGGCTTCAATATTTTCATTAATAACTGTTTGACCCTTTTTCTTAAAAGTTTCGGTAAGTGCTTCATATAGTTTCTTTTTATCTGCATTGAGGATAGCACATATCAAACCTAATGAAACTATATTTGTAAGTATTTTACTCCCAATTTTAATAGCAATTTCTTGAAAGGGAATTTCAATTTTTTCACATTCAATTTCTTGAGCAGATTCAATATACTGTTTTTCTCCAAGAATAATTGTTTGATCTGATACTCTATATTTAACATGAGGGATTGCTTCTTCGTTTAGAGGTATTAAGATATCAATTCTATCTACAAAGGCGCGAACTGGTTTTGATGCAACTCTTATTGATGTGGAATTAACTCCTCCACGAACTCTTGACATATATTCTCTGGTGGCAAATACATTAAGTCCAGATCTTTTAAGAGTCTTTGTTAATAACGATTCTACGGTTTGAATTCCTTGACCAGCCGCCCCGCAGAGAACAATTGAAACGTCTTCAATCGTCATAATTCTTCCCTAAAAAGGTTCTATATAGTTTACGATACAATATTGAATAAACTTTTAAATACGAGATTTATTTCGTTTTTTTGTATAATTTGGTTTGATTTCGTTATAAAGACTTTGGTAATAGTTTATAAGTAAATAAAGTGATTAAAAAGTAATTATAGAATATTACGATAAGTTTTATTAATCAAAATAAACCTTTATATTTAATTTAGAATTGGAAGGGATGGTGATATGCGCCTTCTTGAATATGAGAGTAAAGAAGTCTTTCAAAAATTTGATATTCCCTTAGCAAATAATGTAGTCATTGAAAATGCTGAGGATATTAAAGAAAAAATTGAAACGTTTTCTTATCCGGCTATAATTAAATCTCAAATCGCAATTGGAAGTAGAAAGAAAGCAGGTTTGATAAAAATCGCTCAAAGTAAGGATGAGGCGACTTCTTTATGTAATGAATTTTTTAGTAAAGTCGTAGGAGGATATCAAGTAGAAGCAATTCTTATTGAAGAATTAGTTGATATTAAACAGGAATATTATTGTTCAATTGCTTTAGATGCTTCTGGAAGGCAATTTTATATAATAGCAAGTGCAGAAGGCGGGATTGATATTGAAGAAGTTGCTGCTAATCGTCCTGAAGCGATTGTTAAAGAGAATTTTTCATTTACCAAAGGATTGAAAAAAAAATTGGCTAAAGATGTGGCTAAAAGGCTTGGATTTTCAGATAATTTTTTAGATTATGCTGTTGATATATTTCTTAAATTATGGGAGATAACAGTCAAAATGGAAGCTCAACTTGTTGAAATAAACCCATTAGTACTTACTCCTAAAAGTATTATCGCAGTGGATGGAAAAATGATAGTGGATGATGACGCTGCGTTTCGTCAACCATTAATACAAAAAATATTAGAAAGAAAACTCACAGATTTAGAGAAATTAGCAAAACAAGCAGGATTCTCATTCGTAGAATTAGATGGAGAGATCGGAATATTAGCAAACGGGGCTGGTTTGACGATGGCATTACTTGATGTTTTATCTCAGCTTGGATTAAAAGCTGCTAATTTTTTAGATGTAGGTGGAGGTGCAACCAAGGAGCGAGTTTATAAAGCACTTGAAATAATTTTTAAGCTAAATCCAAAGTGTATATTAATAAATATATTTGGAGGTATAACTCGTTGTGATATCGTTGCTGAAGCCATAATACAAGCATTAAACGATTTTGAAGACGCTCCACCCATGGTAATAAGATTAGCTGGAACTAATGAAAAAGAAGGAATAGCTCTTCTTAAAAATGAAGGTATAAATGCTTTTAAGGAAGTAATGGAAGCAGTTAAAAAAGTAAAGGAAGTATTAGGGGATTAATTTGTATATTAGTGAAAATTCCAAAGTTTTAGTTCAAGGTATCACAGGAAGCCAGGGAAGATTTCACACTAAAATAATGTTAGACTATGGTACTAAAATCGTAGCTGGAGTGAGTCCTAAAAAAGGTGGACAAGAAGTTCACGGAGTTCCCGTCTTTAATACAGTCAAAGAAGCAATTCAAACAACAAGTTGTGACACAAGTATAATTTTTGTTCCAGCAAGATTTTGCTTCGGAGCTGTTGAAGAAAGTTTGTATTCAGGTATTAAAATTACTTGTATTATTACCGAAAATGTTCCTGTTCTCGATATGGTTCGACTCGTGGAGATGGCGAGTGAAAGAAATTTACATATAGTAGGTCCAAATTGTCCAGGAATGCTTATACCTGATAAAATAAAATTAGGAATTATGCCAAGTGATCTATGTCACTATGGTAAAGTAGCGATCATTTCAAAAAGTGGCACGCTCTCGTATGAAATAACGAAAGCAATAGGGAACGCTGAGATTGGAGTCTCGGCTTTTGTTGGAATAGGGGGGGATCCTGTTAGAGGAAAAACTATGGTTGAAGCAGTTGAATATTATTCAAATGATTCAAATACGGAATTGATCGTGTTAATTGGGGAGATTGGAAGTAATGAGGAAGAAAAAACAGCAGAGTTTATCAAAAATAATGTGTCTAAACCTGTTATAGCTTATATAGCTGGAAAAAGCGCTCCAGAGGGTAAAAGAATGGGGCATGCAGGGGCAATTATATCAGGTGATTTTGGAACTGCGCAAAGTAAAATTAAGGCTCTTAAAAAAGTGGGAGCTCTAATAGCAGATTTACCTTGGGATGTGCCAGACTTAATAAAAACTACACTTTAAAAAAAATAGAACTGAAATATAATAAATGGATAAAAAAAATTATTTTCTTTGAGCTAAAAATGTACACATTTTATCGTTTGGTATTTCTTGAGTTTGACTAACCTCAACATCATCCATTTTAAGAATGTTAAAAATTATTTTCCACGTTGTTAAACATCCACCTTTACAAGGTAGTGATTTCAATTCTTCTCCAGACAAGGCTTCTTTTAGTTTGTTGTGAACCGTACATGTACCCTCTACAATTGAAAAGCTCAATTCTTTATTGTATGCTGTTTGGATTAACACAACGCTCATTAAATGAATTGAAAGGCAAGCAATTTCTATAAATCTTTGAGCCTCATGTGGAAATCTTACTTCTCCCGTTTTTTCAGCAACTAACTTGACCATTTCATATAAGTGATCTATATACTCGGGTTTCGTTCCTAATTCATAGGTTCTTTCCATCAGATTTTTTCCCCATTTCTCAAAAACCGAGACATTTTTTGATTCAAGGTATTTCTCAGCAATTTTTACCCCAGCAAATTCATCTTCAATTGATTTAAAGAGCTCTTCAGGGAGATTATAATCAAATTTTGGTTGCATCATACTTTTTTCAACCCCTTATATGTTGAATCTAATTCTTCAATTTGTTTTTGGTTTTCCATTCCAACTTCTAATGATTCATATGGATGTTTGTATGGATGTTCTCCTTCTTTTACTTTAGGGACTTTAATTTCAACGGTTATCGCGTCTTCTGGGCAATTATTAGTGCATTCCATACAACCAATACACTTTGGGGCTGCAGAACCTGCCACTAAATAATGTTTTGGGCTATTTGGATCTGGTTTCATATAAGCTCCTGACACATTTGGGTATGAGTGGACATGAAATACTCCTTGAGGGCATTTTGTATAACATTTATATCCACATATCATAGGTAGTTGGCATTTTTCCCTATCTACTTTAACTCTTATTGTAGGTATATCTAGATTTTTTATTTGTATTGCCATCTATTCCACCTCCTACCAATCGTATCTTAGAATTGGGAAATCGCGTCTATTTTTTAACTCAATCGCATCAAAATCACAGACGCTTTCGCAGAGACCACATCCAAAACACATTTGAGAATCAAACTGTACCTTCCCTTTACGAATATTAGCTGCTATAGCACCAAACTGGCATCTCTGTATACATTTAAAGCATCCTGTACAGTTTTCTTCATTATGGATTGCCACTCTTTCTCCTTTAATTAACTGTCGTTGTCCATACCGTAATCTATTTTCAATCGAAGCACAATCAGGTCGCGAACAATTACATAGACCACCAATATAAGGACCACCATTCCTCATCCCAAAATTCATCAGATTTTGAACTAATCCTTTTTTATTCCATTTAATAACCCATTCTCGGGCTTCATCATGGTCTACCCATTCTGCACCAGCAACATATCTTGCGGGTGTTTTCTGCCATCTCAACTTACCAATTCCCAGACCTAAGCAGGTCATTTTGGAACGATCTCTCTCCACATAACCATACTTAAATTTCCTACACTCACAATGAATGAAACAAATTGGCGAACTTATATCAATTAGATCTAAAGCATCTTGGAGGGTAAGTACTTGGGCACCTTGAACTTGAGTATGCAATCTATTAGCAGCTCGCATAAGATCAGGAAATCTTTCATCCTTAAGATTATAGGCATCTATTGCTTGAGCGATCATCGGACCCGCAGCAGCTTCATAAGCAGCAGTACCACCTTTTATCCTTTTAGATTTTTTCTTAGCTAAATCTACACGATTTCGATGATACATGAAACGCGCATATCTTTTCGCATCTTTGAACCACACTCGTCCTGTTTTTGTGTGTGTAAAACATGTATCGCACATTTCTATCTTCCCCTTTCTTGTCAAAAAACTTTTTTTTTAATATTTATTAAATCATATTTAATTTTGATAAAATATAATACTTTTCATAAGAGACATGATAACTTTTTTAACACCGCTATGCGGAATCATTATTAGGATTAGTAAGGTACTAAATATTTAAATATGATAAGGATTGAGTTAATTATATTAATATTTTTAAATAATAGATTGAGATGAAATTATTATGAATAAACAAGCAATGTATTTAATCCTAGGTATTATATTTATTGTAATTGGAACAATTTCAATAATAATTAGCTTACCTTTCTTTATGAATTTTGCTAGGCTGTATCCTGATATCGAGGAGAAAGCGGAATATGCTGAAGAGATTTATGGCTATTTGATTTCGGGTATAGTATGTCTAATCGTTGGAATTATAATTTTTATTGTTGGAACCATCTTACTTTACAAAAATTATCTATCGAAAAAAGAATAAGTGAATTTTACTAGAAAAAATTAATACCATCCTTTTTTTATTTGATTTTTTATTTTTACCTTTTTTCTTAGAACCACTCATAGGAGTAATTCAAAGATATCTTTCGCTTTTGGTTGGATCTTACATTTTTTACTCCACATTTTAAGAATCCACCAACAACTTACGCAGTAAGTAGTAGCAAAATTAATACCATCCTTATCAAAGTCTTGCATTCTCTTCCTTGCTACAGCATCAATAATATCTGTTCTATGCTGGTAACCCAGTCCTCCGCCACAGCACCAATGTGGAACATCTGAAACCTCATAACCACTTTCTTTTAAAATCTTATCAATAAATTCAGAAACATCATCTCTTCCTCGATTGATTAATTGACATAGATGTTGTACTGCCACGCTACCTGACTTCTCAGAGGCTGAGGGTTTGAGATAACCAGCCACAAACTCAAACTTAGTATCTGAGTCCATCTCTGGTTTGAGATATTCATTAAAAAGAAAATAACATGCAGGACAGAGACAGATGACTTTCTTAAACTTTTTAAATATTTCAATGTTCTCTTTTTTACATATTTCAAATTCTTCCATTGAACCAGACGCAAACCATGGCCACCCACAACAAATTTCTGTGTCTAAAATTGTGAAATCAATACCCTGGTTTAAGAGATATTGTAAAGAATGTTCTGTATAACGGGGAATTCTGATTGTTGAAAGACAGCCCATAAAGTAGAGCGTATCTGATTCTTTAGGAATTCCTTCGGGTCTTTTTATCCTCATTTTATTTAAAGGATAAGGTGTTCGATATTTCGTGAAGCATTCGCGCATCTCTTCCAAACCTTCAATAGTAAATCCTTGAGAAAGAAATTTTTCTTTTAACTTAATACGTTCCATTTCAGTTTCGCAGAGTCCGCAATGGACACAATTATATATTTTTAAGTAATCGTCTTGAGTAAATTTGATTTTCTCAAGGTTCCTTACCATATCTCTAACCTCATCGTCGCTATAAAAATGCTTAGGATCAACCTCTTCCGTTGGATATTTTTTTCTATCCTTAGGATATTTTAAATAATTTCCCACAAAAATCACCTAAAAGAAAAATTGAAGTTGCTAATTAAATATTTGTTTTCTTTTATATAAATACATTGAATTAAACCATAAAAAAAGAAAATAGAAAAAAGGTAGCTTAATCTTTTTTGGTTTTTACCTTAGTTCTTTGAACTCCAACTTCTTTAGAGCTCGGCAATGCCGTACCGCATTGATCTTTTTTAGCTTCGTTCTCTTTAAAGGCTTTATCAAGTTCTTCCTCTAATTCATCATCTGATATTTCTTTACCGGTCATATGCTAAGAATGAACATCGTTATATTTAAAATTTTTATTTATAAAAAATTAAAGGTCAAATTATAATATCTTTAAAATTAATAAAGAAAAAACACTATACAGAGTTTATAATTTTTACATATTTTCGTTTATATATTCCAGCACAGCTTTTTCTTTCTCAACAGGGCGTCTTTCTGGTACAATCACGTAGTCTTTTCCACTTTCGTAAAAATCCGGACGCAAAAACGCGTTACAATAGCACGCCCCGTATTTTTTTACATCAGCAGGAGCGTAGTCGCACGGACAAATTATATCTCGATCAATCTCTCTTTTACCGCTCGCTAACCGACACGGGCAATTTTGATAACCGTAAGTTTTTTTGTTATGAACTAATCCCTCGATTAAATCGTCTAAAGTCTGCTCGTCCTTATTTAAAATCCAATTATTTTTTTCGCAAACTTTATTACAATATTCTAACATTCCTTCTTTCGTTTCCATGTCCATTTTAATCTCCTCCAGACATCATTACTTCTTCGTATTTTTTAGGGTCGTACCCTACAATAGCTTTGCCATCACATACAAGAAAGGGATAGCTTACTCTTTTCTTATACATATCCCTCAAATGTTCTAGTATTTGAGCTTTCTGACTGTATTGAATCTTATCCATATCTATATACCTATATTGAATATTCTTATCCTTTAAAAGTCTCTTACATTTATTACACCACATACATGTACTTAAAGTAAAAATTTGAACGTCCATTTTATTATTTTCTCCCTCAACTTCTATTGAAAGAGAGTCAATCAATTCTTTATCTGTCATTTTTCGTTACTTTTTTTCAATTATAATTTCTTAATTCTGGTAAAAATATATTATTTATCATCTTCTAAATTTTTAAGATTCTCCTTCCAGTCTGGATCGATACATTCGAATGCCTCTTCTGTTAATTTTTTAATATCGCTGTGACACGAATCAAGTAAAATACCTAAGTGTTTCAATGCTCTTTTATCTCCAATTTTCATTAGACTTTCAATAATTACGAATAATCTGTTTTTATTCTGCTCCTCCTCTGGAAGGTCTAATTCCTTTATGAGAAATTCAACGATTAGCATAGTCGCCCTGGCGTCTTTAATGTTTCCCATAGCCTCAATAATTCGGTTAATAACTACCAGATCTTTTTCAGATTTGAGTGCTCTTGCCATAAGATTAATCGCTCTCCCATCTTTTAGTTTTCCAAGATTTTTTGCCGCCACCGCTCGTTCCTCCCACTTTTCAGCGTGGAACAAATTTTTCATAGCACTGTTGAATTCTTCGTTCTGAGTTTTATAATCCATACTATTCCTAGAAAGAGAATCTGAGAATTATAATTTACCGATTATAATTTATTTATTTTCTTCGTAAGATATAAAAAATTTAAAAGAGATTTGAAATAGGATTTAATTTTTAAAAAGAAGGTCTTTAAGGAGGGAAAATGCTATGTTTCAATATTATTTCATTATGGATAATTTATAATTTTAATATACATTTTTATGTTTTTAGATTTACTAATTTGTAAATATCTTTCGCTATTGCGATGTGTTTCCAGCAAGTCTAATTTTTCTCTTTTTAGGGAATATATACGAAGCAACATCACTAATAGCTGGTGATACAAAGTCCGATTCGGCATATAATATAAGACTTTATAGCTAAAAACCGAAAAGCCAACTTCTAAATTAGCATAATTTTATTAATTAGAAGATTTAGATCAAAAATAAATTAGTTTATCACTATTTTATCATTATTCTTATTATCTCTTGATCTAAATTTTATTACAAATTAATCTTTTATTTATTATAGAAAAAAAAAGTTGAGAAATTAATGTTTGTAAATAAACTCACCATTAATGAATTCAGAGGCGTAAAGAGTTGCAAAAGCCAATTAGAATTCTCAAATTTTACAGTATTAATTGGAAGGAATAATTCAGGCAAGTCTACTGTATTAGAGGCGTTATCATTATTACCAAGTCCAACATTATATAATTTTATAACTAAGAAAAAAAAAATAGATTATCTTAAAGAACTTCATCATTATAATGCGCTTAAATATCTCTATGCGGGTAATTCAGAATTACATTATTATCTTAATGACCACAGAGAGATTAGATTTGAAATAATTGAGCGAAATGATGAAATTGACCATTCAATTAATAATAAATACTACTCTGAGGGTGATTATTTGAACCAATTCTCCCATAATGAAGAAGTAGATCGTAAACAATTATCACAATTAGTTTTATTTATTCCCTATACTACATCCATTCTCGAGGATATAGAAAAGAGAATGAGAAATCTTAAATATTTGATAACCAAGAATGGAATCCATATTAGCCTTGCTAAATTCCTTAATGAATGTGTAAATGATAAATATAGTGAAATCGTCTTTTTAGAACCAATTAGCTTAAGAAAAATTTATGAAAATAATAAAGTTTACTTACAATTGAGAGATCTTGGTTCAGGTGCAGAAAAGGTAGTAAAAATTATGGCACTATTGGAGGTATTATCCCCAAAATTGGTTTTAATTGATGATTTTGAAACAGGGCTCCATCCTACTCTAATAAGGTTATTTCTAAAATGGCTAAAGGAAAAAAAGTGGCAAAAAATAATCTCAACACATAGTATTGATGTTTTGTATCATTTAGCAGAGATCAATCCAAATGATACCACTATTATACAATTAAATAAATCTAATGAGGATATTTTAAGTCATAATGTGTTAACTTTAGAGCAGATCGAAGATATATTGGATGCAAATAACGATCCTCGCCTATTAGTAGATATTTTAAAAATATAAAAAATCAATTAATTAAAATGAGATTAGTCGAGGATCTCGGTAATAATAATGCTCATTTTTTAATTATTACTGGAGATGGACGGACTGAACTAAAAGTTTTAAGAGCTTTATCTGAAAAATTTAATGGCAAGGACTTAATTCTTTTTTTTCCATTTCCACCTCGCTCAAAGAAAACGGGTTTAAGCGCACTTAATGCTTTAAAAACATATTTTAATATTGGAATCACCCATTTCATCTTTGTTGTAGACGGAGATACTTTTGAAAAGGAACCTGCTGATGTTAAAATTCAAGAACATTTAAAATCAATTGGAATAGAAATTGTAAATATCAGTCTAGTCCAAGGCGCTTTTTTGATAAATTGTAAATCTGGTAATAAAAGTATTGTTCTATACTGTGTTATTTTTGGTCCAAAAACTTTTATCGAGGAAGAACTAGTAAAACTAATCGAACTTAAATTGGATAAAAAAATTGATCTCTCCGGAAAAAGGGATATTGATTGGAAAATAAGAGTTAAAAGAATAATAATAAAAACTTTACGATATAATAAAATTAGGCTCGAGGAGTTAATAAAAAATACTGGAAAAGACAAACTTGAGATAGCATTTCCTAATATATGTGCTGTACTAAAAAAAATAGAAGATGATTTTATAAGAAATAATCCCTAAATAATTGAATACTTAAAATTTTGTTTATAATTTAGGAGATAAAAACTTTTTATCTCATCAGTCCATTCTAAAAATATTTGTATACCTAACAAACTCAGTCTTTTTACTGTTATGGAAACGAAGATTTTTTTACCGATTCAATGTGCTCTTTTGTAATTTTACTATAAAATGCTTTATCGTCTTTAATACCCATCCAATTACAAAAATCCGTAATAACATAGTTTATTACTGCTAATAAAGATTCTCTAAAAAAGCTTTGCCTTCTATTTTTGAGATTAAATCTTTTAATTTGGTTTAATTTATAAATTAGAATATAAAGATTTTTTACTATTTTATTGTTTATTTTATATATGAGTGACATTCAATTACCTCTGATTATCACTAAGTCAGATTGTCATCGTTGTATCGAACTTAAGGAATGGATGAAGGAAAATGATTTTCTTTACGTTGAGAAAGATGTAGATGACGAGGAATTTGTTCAACAATTGCTGAACGACAAGAATTTTGTTGGGATGTTCTGCGATGCAGAAGGTTGTATCGTTAATACACCAGTCGTAATGTATAAAGGAAAATATATTTTCAACAAATTATGGGGTGTCTCTGGACTAAGAAAGAAAGAAGCCCAGAAACTGTTTAAGGACTTATTTAAGTTAAAGAAAAAGTAATTTTTTTTTATTTTACTTATTTCAAAAATTAATAAACCTCTTTACTTATTATTTTCTCAATATCCACATTTAATATTTTGATCTTTTTAAGATAAAATAAATCATTTTTTATTTTAATTTTTCATGTCAATTTACGCCATTTGAAAATAACTGTACCCCCATCGGTATATGGCTTTCCAGGATCAACACATTGCATATAAGCGTGATCGCTATCTTTTTCTGTGGTAAGACCAAGTCTAACTGGGCACCAATTATACTCAAGTATTGTGGAATAATGAAGAAGTGTTGATAACGCATGCGTACATAATGCATCTGTTTTGCTTAGGACAATTTCTGGGTCATCAATTACGATTTTATCGCCTTTTTTAAAAACTGGACAAAAACCTTTCACCTTATGAACAGTAATTTCTAAAACAGTGATCACCTCAATATATATTTATTTTCCCTCTTATTCTTTTTTAGATGTAAATAAATTATCTATTAAATCTTTAATTATAACTTAAGTTTTGTGTATTTTTATAAGAAATAATTAAGAACTTAATTTTACTAATTTAAAATAAATTTTAAAAAAATTCCTTAAATTCAGCCAATCTTTTTATGACTTTCCTAATTGTTCTTAAGCCCTCTTCGTCTTGCTCAACGCCTTTTTTACCTAAATCACGCGTCCACAAACTCGCACCTAAATTCGCTCCAAAAGCACCACCTGAGACAGAAATTATATGGTTTTGTTGGAAAAAATCCAGTATAGATCTTAATGCAATTTCTTGACCACCGCATCGATCTCCTCCAACTGCCAACGCCATACCAACTTTATTTTTGAAAACTGAAGGATTTTTTGCCACTAACGCACGAAACCTGTCTATAACAGTCTTTAATTGTCCTGACAAATTTCCTTGAAATACAGGAGTGCCAAAAAGCAAAAATTTCGCTTGCTCCACTCTTGGATAAAACTTTTGTAAATCGTCTTTATGAACACATCCTTTCTTTTCCCTTATACAATAATCGCAGTGAATACAAAACTTAATATCTTTACCTCTAACAGTCCAAAATTCCGTCTCAAAATTAGATTTCTCAGAAGCGTAATTCAATGCGTATCGAACAGCATATTCCGTTCCTTGATTCCTTGGGCTTCCACATACGCCTAAAATAAGATTTTTGTTTTCATTCATAGTAATTCAAATAAAATTGTGCTTTTTTTAATAAAAAATATTCGAAAGAAATAAATAAGAAATAATAAAAAAATAGATAATTGAATATGTTCAAAA
The DNA here is from genome assembly GCA_030605085.1 of Promethearchaeota archaeon. The sequence continues at coordinate 15,290 of JAUWBH010000041.1, forward strand.
ATTTTAATTAAATTAAAAAAAATTGGTAAAGGTGATTGTTGAGTGGATGGTGATAGAATCTCTTATCACGAAACAGTTCGTAAGGTATATGAAAGAATCAAAAAAGATGGGATAACAAACATATGGGATCGCTTCGAGGCTCAAGGATTTGGTGGTGATCCCGATAAGCGATGCCCTTTCTGTTTGAAAGGCGCTAGATGTGATTTATGTTCTAATGGACCATGTAGAGCAGATGCGTCTATAGATAAAAGGGGTGTTTGTGGGATAACAGCAGATGGAATGGCAATGAGAATGATGCTACTTAGAAATATTTTGGGAGCATCAACTTATCATTATCATACAGATACAACAATTAAAACATTAAGAGCAACAGCAGAAGGCAAGACACCATTTAAAATAAGTGAACCTGAAAAATTAAAGAGTTTTGCTAAACGATTAGGTGTTGAGAATTCAGAAAGTATTGAAGAAATTGCTATAAAGTTGTGTGATTTTGTAGGAAAAGATTTTAATCGATCATTCAATGAGCCAAGTAAAATTGTTGAGGCATTAGCCCCGAAAGAACGACAAGAGTTATGGAAGAAATTGAATATCTTTCCAGGTGGTATATATGGTGAGATGATGCTTTCTACAAGTTCATGTCTTACCAACATTGATGGATATTACGTAAGTTTAGCCTTAAAGGCCATGCGGCTTGGTATTGCAATGGCATATCAGAGTCAAATTGTAAATGAATTCTGCCAAGATATTTTATTCAATATTCCAAAACCTCATAAAATGAGAGTAAATTTAGGAGTATTAGACCCTGACTATGTGAATGTTTTACCAAACGGGCATGAACCATTTCTAGGTTTTGCTATGGTTCAAGTCGCCAGAAAACCTGAATGGCAAGAAAAGGCAAAAGCCGAAGGAGCAAAAGGACTAAGAATTATAGCAAATATTGAAACAGGTCAGGAAATGATACAAAGATGGGAAATGGACGATGTTTTTTATGGTTTTACCGGAAACTGGATTATGCAGGAGGTTATACTTGCTAGTGGATGCATAGACATATTTGTGTGTGATATGAATTGTTCAATGCCAATAGATCCAATTTATGCTGAAAAATATAAATTCAAACTTATTCCTGTTAGTGAAGCAGTAGCGTTTGAAGGAATTGAAGAGCGCCTTAACTATATACCTGAAGAAGCGGAGAAGCAAGCAGAAAAGCTTCTTCAGATGGCAATAGACAATTTTAAGGAAAGACGAGCGACTATAGAACCAGTTACAGGATTAGATATGAATGAAGCAATAGTAGGCTTCTCAACAGAAAGCATTCTTGAAGCATTAGGAGGAACTCTTGAACCATTATTGAATGCAATTAAGGATGGGACGATTAGAGGTATTGCAGGGCTTATATCGTGTACTACTTTAAGAGATTATGGGCAGGATGTACATGTAATAAATATAACCAAGGAATTAATAAGAAGAGATATATTGGTACTATCAATGGGTTGTGGAAATGGGGCATTACAAGTAGCAGGCTTATGTTCACTTGAAGCTAAAGAACTGGCAGGTCCAGGACTTAAAGCACTTTGTGAAAAATTGGGTACACCACCAGTATTAAGTTATGGAACTTGTACAGACACTGGCAGAATTGCAGATTTAATTGGAGCGATCGCGGCAGCATTAGGAAATGTTCCAATACCAGACCTCCCTGTGGTTGCAGTTGCTCCCGAATACATGGAACAAAAAGCTACAATCGACGCTGTTTTTGCTTTAGCATTTGGATTATATACATATGTTAATCCAGTACCGACTGTTACTGGAGGGCCAGACTTAGTTAAATTATTGACTGTTGATTGTAAAGATGTCACTGGAGGAATCTTACACATTGAAAAGGATACAACTAAAGCTGTAGATGCTATGCTCGAGCATATAGAAGCAAATCGTAAAAAATTAGGAATATAATTCTAACCAAATAACTAAAAAGATGTTCTCATCTTCAAATATAATCATTCTTATTTTTTTTTAAGTCTTAAAACTTCGACCAAAAATTAATTTGGAATGAAGATATATAACAATAAGGTTTAATTAATTCTACAAATTTAGAAATAGAATATTTTAAGGTTAATAAAAAAAATGCACTAAGAATATCTGGGAAATGTAGAAATATCAATCGTAATTATTAGACCTAAAAAAAGTATTTAATTCATTAAATTCTATAAATTATCGATAATAATGGATTCAAATAAATCAAGTTTAGCACGGATTAAAATTAAATTTCCGGATAAAATTTGGATTTCAAATGTTTTTAAAAAATTTCCTGATGTAAAAATGGAGATTTTGTATTTTTTACCATACGATTTAGAAAAATCAATTGGTAATTCCATTATCGAAATAAAGCATTATAACATTAAATCCATTATTGAAGAAATAAAAAATCACGATTCCGTTTTTGAATTTAGCGTATTAGAGCAGGAAGAAAATAGGATTAAAATTAACGTTAAAACAATTGATCCGTATTTATTGTATGGAGTAATTAAGTGTGGTATTTTGGTTAATTTTCCGGTTAATGTCAGAGAGGGATATGCGTACTGGAGACTTATTGCTACAAGAGAAAGGATTGACCAGTTACTTACGCTGTTTGAACGTAAAGGAATTAATTTTACTCTACTCAAAATTGGAAATTCTCCCTATGATATTGACGATAATGCTAATAAATTGAGTTTTAAAGAATCAAAAATTTTGGAAAAAGCAATAAATTCAGGTTTTTTTGATATCCCTCGAAAAATCTCGTTAGAAAACTTAGCAAAAGAACTAGGAAAATCCAAATCTGCTTTATCTGTTATGTTAAGGAAAATTATTAAAAAAAAGGTTGTAATAAATACTTAAAAAAAATTATAGCCATTCCTCCTGTAAAATATCTCCCTGTAGGCTCACGACTATGGATTTTATGGGAACTTTTCGACTTGCTATTTTTGCAGCTTCTTGTACTAATGCTAATAAACCACGACAGCAAGGAACTTGCATTATCGCGACTGTTAAAGTGTTGATTTTAGCATCGTCTATCAGAGATCTGATTTTTTCAATGTAAATTTCTTGACCTTGGTCTAATTTGGGACAGGCAATAGCAATAGATTTGCCCTTAATAAAATCTCGATGAAAATCGCCATAAGAGAATCCTGTACAGTCTGCTGCGAGTAGTACATCCGCTCCTTGATAGTATGGTGCCATAGGTGAGATTAAATGCATTTGGACAGGCCATTGTCTTAAATGAGATTTTAATTTCCCCTCAAGAACTTGTTCTTCCCCATCATCACATTCAGTAAATGTCATCATTTGGGAGCCCGGACATCCACAAGCAATATGCCCCGGTTCTTGAGTAGCCGCATGCTGTACATGTTCTTTTTTCTTTAGTTCTTCTAAATGTTCTTCCACAGATTCTTCATCGAATTCTGGGGCGTCTCTTTCAATAATCTTGAGAGCTCCTTCGGGACATTCCCCAATACAAGCACCTAATCCATCACAAAAAACATCATTTACAACTTTAGCTTTTCCATCGATAATTTCTAATGCGCCCTCAGCGCACGAGACGACGCAGTTCCCACATCCCGTGCACAAATCCTCATCAATCTCAATTATTTTCCTTTTTACCAATTTTTGTTCAGATTCTATCATAATTAAATCATGTTTAGGAATTTTAATATATTTAATTTCGAACATGTTCTCATATTTATTTTTTGATCCAAAATGTTAGTTTTTGAGATATTTTTTATGGGCTTGACGGGATTTGAACCCGCGATCTTCGGATTAAAAGTCCGCTGCGTTAGCCTGTCTACGCTACAAGCCCAATCTTTTTTTAGGAACGGAGGGATTTGAACCCTCGACGATTGCCTTATAAGGACAACGCTCTACCAACTGAGCTACGCTCCTATTGAACAGGGGTGGTTGGATTCGAACCAACGGCCTACGGATCCGAAATCCGTTGCCCTCTCCACTAGGCTACACCCCCTTAATATGGGGAAGGAGGGATTTGAACCCCCAACCTATCGGTCTGGAGCCGACTGCTCTAACGATTGGAGCTACCTCCCCATAATTATTATCAGGAGGATGGTCGGGCTCGAACCGACGATTTGCAGGTTAGAAGCCTGCTGCCTTGTCCACTAGGCTACATCCTCTATTAATTGGTAGGAGAGGTCTGATTTGAACAGACGATTTCTTCCTCGTAAGGGAAGTGCTATTACCAAGCTAAGCGACTCTCCCATTTTTGGTATATTTATTGAGGGCACAAAGGGACTTGAACCCTTGTTCTGACGGTTAAGAGCCGTCCGCTTTAACCTTGCTAAGCTATGTGCCCTATTATAGCATAACGGGAGTATGGGGTATTTACATCACCAATTGTAGCTTTTAATGGTAGGGGTGGAGAGAATTGAACTCTCGATTTCCATTTTATCAGAATGGCGTATTAACCACTTTACCACACCCCCCGTTATTAAGAGCTGAATTCCATTCGTATTAAAGATCTAAATTTTTTCCAATGCATTATCACTCTATACAGAATTGTATGAAGGCGGTAGGACTTGAACCTACATACCGTAATCTTCAGTCACGTATTTTCCCAGTTAAACTACGCCTTCATTTTTGAACGGCTCCGGAAAGACTCGAACTTTCATCCCAAGATTAACAGTCTCGAATTCTACCTGTTGAACTACAGAGCCATAATTGTTAAAAATTCGCTAAACGACAAAAGAACTAAATCTTCGACAAAGTAAAAGAAAAGAAAGTTAAAGACAATAGAAAATAGAAAAAGAAAGAGAATCGCTGTATTCAAGACGGTTGCAAAATAGATTTACCGTTTAAATCTATTATTAACGATACTGACCCAGTACCTTATTATTTCCTTCTTAAATACAACAAAGTTCATATATTTTATAGTACAAATAGCATATATAAATCTAACGGTTCTAATTGGAAAATGGGAAGAGAGTGGGAAATTTATATAAAAAAAAATGTTTTAATAATTTTATAAAAAAATTTTAAGTTTTAATCACCTTATTTCTTATTATCGAGAAGTAGTATCTGTTTTTTCTTTTTTCAATGTGAAGTATATTAGCAAATTCCTTTTCCACGCGTTTTCTTTTATCGTAAAAATGTTGCGAAGTATGGTATCCTAATGCTTTTGCCCATTCCAGAGCAGTTGCTACTCCTAATTCTTTTAGTTTTTTTAGGCATTCTTCTACCGAAATTTTTCGATTCATTTTGTTCACTTTAATTTTTTACAATATATTAGAATTTATTCAACCATCAACTAAAGAGACAAGAAAAGTAAGGTTAATTCATAGATTAAAGGATTTGACTGATTATAAATGAGAGCGAGAGGATTTGAACCTCTATCTTTAGCTCATGAGGCTAATATTCTTCCTGGTTATACTACGCTCCCATTAACTTTCAAAAGAAAAATCAAAAGCTGAGAAAAAAAGAACGATCGCCGAATTCAAGAGGTATCTAAAGTAAATCAAATAGTTAAATTAATTTTAATTGATGGTATCCTGCTGATACGCTATTACTACTGTCTTGAATACAGCAAAATTCATAATATTTATAATACAATACTAATATATAAATCTAACGCTTCAAAACACAGATGTGGGAAATTAATGGGAATTATTGTTTGAAATTATCTGGTTAGGAATGCATTTGATTTAGATTTTATAATAAGAACCTTAAAATATAAAAAAATACCAATAAAATTAATGAAAATTGTAATTGTAGGAAATGGTGTGGCGGGAACTTTTTCGGCTCAAAACATAAGGAATCGAGATAAAAATATTGACATTGAAATTTACTCTAAGGAAGATTATCCATATTATAGCCGAATCAAACTGCCAGAGTTAATATCTGACCAAATAACAATTGATGATTTAATAGCATTTAAAGATGATTGGTACGAGAAAAATAACATCACTTATCACTTAAAAAAAAACATTTATAGAATTCAAACGAAACGTAAACATTTTTTTATCCAAGATCAAAAAGATCCTGTTTCTTACGATAAGCTAATACTTGCTTTAGGTAGTAATCCAAACATACCTCCGATTAATAAGGCATTCGAATTGATTAAAAAAGGAGTATTTACTTTACGCAGTATAGACGACGCGTTAGAAATCCAATCTTATATAAAAGAAAAAGGTGTTAAAAAGGCAATTGTTATCGGTGGAGGGCTTCTTGGCTTAGAATTAGCGAAGCAAATTAGAAATTGTAACTTAGATACAACTATAGTTGAATTTTTTCCAAGATTACTTCCACGACAGTTAGACGTTGAATGTGGGAATATGCTAAAAGACGAAATCGAGGAAATGGGGATAAAAGTAATATTAGATGCAACTACAGAAGAGATTTTAGGTAATGGAACGGTTAAAGGTATAAGATTGAAAGACGGTCGTGAATTTAAGGCAGATATTGTACTTATTCAGGCAGGCGTAAGACCAACTATTGATTTTGCACGGGATGCAAACTTAAATGTTAATAAAGGTATCGTTGTTAACGAATATTTAGAAACAAGCGAAAAAGATATTTTTGCTGTAGGAGACTGCATTGAATATAAAAATCAAACATGGGGGATTATACCTGCATGCATGGAACAATCTAAAATAGTTGCTGCGTCAGTATTAGGTGAAAAAAATGTAAAATATAATGGAACTATACCAAAGAATACGCTTAAAATCGTTGGGATTGATCTCACTTCTGTTGGTATATATGACCCTCCTGATCAAGAAAATGCGGGATGGGAAATACTAAAAAAAATTGATAAGAAAAGTAATTGCTATCAAAAAATCGTGTTAAAAGATAACATGCTTAAAGGGGCTATTCTATTTGGCGAAAAAAAAGCCGTACCTTACATAAACAAAAAAATAAATGGTCATGTCGACATAAAAGAACTTAAAGATTTACTCGAATTATTCACTTGGATTTGTCCTGGCTGTAAATGGGAATATGACGAGGCAAAAATGCAAATCCTTTTTAAAGATTTACCACAAAATTGGGAATGTATTGGTTGCAATGGACCTAAAAGTACATTTAAGAAAAAAGAATAACTTCTTAGTTTTAAATAAATGAAACAAAAAAATAGAATAAAAAAAAAATATAGGTGAATTTGTTGTCGATTTATAGATGTAAAAGATGCAATTATCTCTATATTGACGAAGAAAAGGAAATTCCTTTTGAAAAATTAGATGATGATTTCAGATGTCCAAAATGCAGAACTTCGAAAAAGTTGTTTGTAAAAAAACAAATTCCTTAAAGTTAACTTATACTTTTTTTATCAAATTTTTTTTCTAAATCTAAATTAGTAACTTTGGAATCTTCTTTAATTTGGTTTATTCTTATAATAAATCTTTATAATCTTCTTTTATTGATGGAAATTTATCAAGTTCGTAATGAGGAAAATAAAGAGAAAGCGCATATTCTTTTTTAAATAATGGCGACGAAGCAATTTCATGATATTTTATCTTATATGCAATTTCATTTGCGAAAACCCTCTGCTCGAAATTTTTAAGAAGTAATTGAGCACCTATTCCCGCAGAATTTCCAATTTGGAATATATTTCCAGATTCAACTTCTGGGAATAAGCCAATAAAAGCAGCATTTTTTTTATTAATATAAGTTCCAAAACCTCCAGCTAAAAGAACCTGTTCAAGGTTGCTTTGGTTTTTATTTTCCATTCTAAGTAATAAATATGCTGATGATAAAAATGCTCCTTTTGCCAATTGAATTTGAGCAACATCATTTTGGGAAATAATAATTTCATTAATAATTTTTTTTGTAGTGTCTAATTGCAAGACTTCATCATCCCATTCTGATTTGTATAAGATATAGCAATATCCTTCTTTTCTTTTAACAACCCTTCGATGATTTAGTACTCTTTCCGATTTAAGATTAAATCTACCTGCACGAGTTATAATTTTTGACCTTACCATTTCAGCTACGATGTCAATAAGCCCAGAACCACATAATCCAACGGGATTGATATCTCCGATTATAGTTAATGAAGGTTCTAATGATTCTCTGTCTATAGAGACAGATTCAATTGCTCCTTCTGAGGCTCTCATCCCAAAAGATATATGAGCACCCTCTAAAGCAGAACCTGCGGCACATGAACCAGCAATAAGCCCATCTTTATTTCCCATTATAAGTTCTCCATTCGTTCCAATATCGATTAAAAGGGAATATTTTTCATATGTATTGATTCTAGACGATACAATGCAACCAATGGCATCCGTACCTACATAACCCGCTATTACTGGTGGAGAATAGACATTTGTATTAGAATTACACTTTAAACCCAAAGTACCAGCGCTTACATTAATTGGAGCCTTAAACACGGGAACATACGGTGAAACACCTAAAAATTCAGAAGGGATTCCAAAAAACATATGATGCATTCCACTATTGCATACAATAGTAATATCTCTAACGCTAGAAATAGAGATTCCTGCCTTCTTACAGCAATCTACAAGGATTTCGTTTAAGGCATTAATAACTAATTCTTTGACTTTATTAATTGCTTTATTGTTAATAATATATGTAATTCTTGTAATCAAATCTTCCCCAATTGCCACTTGAGGATTTAGCATTGCAGATATAGATGCTATTTCCCCTGAAATCAAATTGATCAAATATCCAACGATTGTAGTAGTTCCAATATCAACAGCTAATCCGAACATCGTATCTGTTTTATTTCCTGCATCGATATCAAAAAGCTTCCACGCTTCAAATGTTTTACCGTTCTTTAATTTCAAATCTTTTTGAAAAAAAGCCGTAATAATACCATTATTTTCCCTCATTAATAAGGGAAGTTTTTTCACAATATCATAAATACGATCGTCTACATAAAATGGTATATTCTCATCTAATACTTCGAAATTATCTCCTTCTTCTGAAATAGCATCTATTAAACCAGACAAATCATTTCGAGGATTAATTATATCTGCAAAAGAGATATTATATATTTTTGAAGCAATGATAGGTTCTAAATTATCGTCATTTTCAATTCCTAGAGATTCTAAATCACCATCCACTAAAATTCGATTACCTTTTGGAATTAAGGATTCATTTAAATAAATTCTTAGATTCCCTAGAACTCTTGATTGACATGCAAGACGGTATCCTTCTGCTATTTTATCTCTTCCTAAAATTTTTATTTCAGTTTCAGATGGTTCTGAAAGTTTTGCTTTAGGATCTACAATATGTATTATGCATTTTCCGCACTTTCCTTTACCTGCACATAAAGCACCTATCGGAAAATTCAAAGCTAAAATTGCACTATAAACAGTAGAGCCTTTTGCTATGTCTATTCGCTTGGATATTGGTTCCAAGATTACAGTACATCTTTTTTTTTCCAATTAAACGAACCTCCCAATAATCATTTCTTTTCAATTTTCATTTTTAATTAATTTTTATTTATTTGAGATATCACCTTTAGAATTAGCTATTAAGATAATAGGGTCCACTTAAAAATATTAATAAAAATAAGATGTTAGACTATCTTAATTACTGAGCCACTTATAGATAATTTCGACACCCATCAAAGCATCTGTAGCATATGCATCAGCATTCGTTTCTTCAGCAATTTCTCGCGAAGCTGCTGCTCCTCCAAGAATAACTTTTATTTTATTGCGCAAATGATCGTTTTTCAATAGGCTCATCGCTTTTTTAATGGCTGGTTCTACTGAAGAAAGAAGGTATGATATACCAATAACTTTAACCTCAGGAGTTTTTGCACTTTCGAAAAATTTTTCAGGTTCGACATCCACACCAAGATCAATAACTTCCATTCCATATGATTTCATAATAGCTATTAGAATATTTTTACCTAAATTATGAATATCACCTTTAATAGTTCCAACAACGACTTTTCCAGAGTAATTTTGAGAATTAACAAGTTCTTTCTGCTTTTCTTCGCCCATCAATTCAAGCTCTTCTTCAAGAGCTTCCGCTGCAAGAATAAGACCTATCTCTCCTGATTCTTCCAATCCTTTTAAAATACCATTTTTTATAATATCAATATTTGAAATGCCTGCTTCAATAGCTTTTTTTATAGATTCTTTCATTGAAAAAAAATCTAAGGATTCAACTGCTTTAATAATTTTTTTGATGAAATCTTCTTTTTTTTTAGTAATTTGTAAATTTTCCATATTATACACTCCATATTATTTTTTGCTGATTTCAGTATGCATTAAATTATTAATATGATTCCATGCCAAGCTACAAATGGTACTGATTCAGCAGGATGCTCAGGATTAATTACATATGGTGATTTTAACCCACAATTAACCACTGTAGCAAATACATCAACTCCACACGCTTCTAATGAAGGTCTTGACCTTAAATATTGACTACACATCTGTCCGTCAAGCGCTGGACATTGGGGAAACCTTTTCCCCTTAGCTACATCTACGACATATTCTGGTGAAAGGAGTCCACAGTCAAGGCAAGGTCCACCCCCAAATCCCATTGCTAGATAATAACCCAAATAAGTTGCTTCTGCTTCGATTTTTGTGACCATTTCGTTTAATAAAATCACATCTCCAGCAGCACGAGAAAGGTATCCTGGAAAAACATGATTCTCTACGGGAGGATAGAACGCAACTAAAATTCCATGCTCGTAGCAACTAACAATTTCTCTCATTTCTTCCGTAGTTGGAGAATGTGGGGGACAATTTAATGTCATTCCATAACCGAAACATACTGGAATTCTACATTTCCACCGTACGCGAGGATCTATTACGATTTTGTCTGTTGTTATTAATCTAGCATTACCGGTAGATTGAGATTTAGCATTAGCAATTACATCTTCTATTATCTTGTTAGATTTACTAACGAGTTCTTTAAATACTTCCATGTCAGCTACATTTCTCACTGGAGAGGGTGGCCGATCTTTCTTTGCTGGCAATGGATTTCGTCGTTTATAAGAAATATTTGACATTCTTCTCTCAATTTCGGGAATTATTCTACGTTGCATATTTTTTTCAACTTTTTTTAAAATTTTGATATTTTATTATTTTATTTTTTACTACCGTAAAATCGTATTACGGTCGGTTAAATTATTATCAGATCATTTAAATTCAATTTATATAGTTATTCAATCTTAACACAGTATCATAAATATCAAAGTTTCGATAATATGGAAATCTATAAATATTCAATTATTTTTCTAATGAAAGGTGGAAGTTAATAAAATTCCCAGAATTAATAAGTTTGTTTTACGATCGTAATTGATAATTTTTAAAGAATATTAATATAACATTAAAGCTAAAATTCTATATATTAGAGAAAAAATCGAAGAAATTAATCAATAAAAATTTGATACTATATCTTAACGAAAAAAGACTAATAGATTTATTTCAAGATAAAAAGTATTGGCTATTTTTTTTATAATTAAGCTTTAACTTTTCCTATTATAATTGGGAAATTCATTAAATTCGTTATGTGGAAAATTTGAAATTCTTTTAAGTTAATTTATCCTGTTTATTACTAATTACTAATTTAAATAAACAAAAATTGATATTCTTCAATTTCATCCAAAAAAGTAGCCAATCCTATAGGGTTATCGACCTCATCAATTAAATCGTCGCGTTCAATGTTTAGTAATGCCATGGAACCTGTGCAGACATAAATTTTTACACCCATACTTTTTGATAAAGTAATAAGTTCAGAAATCTTCTGCAAATGCCCTTTCTCCATAAATTTTTCTAGGTTATTTTTATATTTTATTCCCTCGCTATCGAGTCTTAAATTGAATGATTCTCTTTTTTTAAGATATTCCAAAGACCAGTAAGTAAAAAAAAGTTTTACTTCTTGTTCCATAGCTGAAGCTGTTGCGGCAATAGTAAGTCCGTGATATACACGGTCATAGGAACCACTGTGAAGTATTATTCCTAAACCTTTTTCATTTTTATTCAAAATTAATTCACTTTTATTCATTTCAACTCTTAAAATCTATATTCTAATCTCTCTATGATTTCGTTTTGAATTGGTATACCCAAATCAGTGAATGTCGCATTATATCCTCCGACTTTTACAATTAAATCTTGGTATTTTTCAGGATGCTTTTGCGCATCTCTTAGTGTATCAGTCGATACTACATTCGGTTGGATTTGCATGCCGCCTGAATCAAAATAACCTTTCAAAAGATAATAAAACTTTTCGCTTTCGAAGTTAAGGGGATGAATTCTCACATTTACAGCTACGCCATTCGTAGCTAAATCGTAATTTAATTTTGCAACCGAGTTTAAAGCAGCAGTCATTCCATTTTTCTCTGTCTGATTAACAGGTGATAAGCTGTTTGATAACGGTTGAAATGCTTTCCGACCATCTGGAGTTGCATTTGTAAAAAGTCCCATAAGCACATGAACGCCCATTGTATATGCGCCTGGGTTAAACCTACCACCCCTAATAGTCTTATGTTTAGCTACTTCTTGGCAGTATAAGTCCCATAGCTCAACCGCTAAGGAGTCGACTTCTTCAAGGTCGTTCCCCCATTTTTGATATTTATTTACGAGTTTTTGACGGAAAACATTTTGTTTCTTATAGTTTGAATTTATAATCTTTACGAATTCAGGTAGAGTCATTAATTTTTCGTCGTAAACAACTTTCTTTATATTATAAATAGAATTAACTAAGCTCGCAAAACTATACGCAGTTATTGAAGAAAAATTATATTTAGTCCCTCCTAGAAAATAATCTTTCCCTTTTTCCATACAATTTTCCAGAGTGGCAGAGACAAACGGCTGTTGACAATGTTTTATCGACTCCTCATCCTGAATAGTGGCAATTTTCACTGCTTTTTCGATGTTATAATTAAGTTGTTTTTTAAACGCTTCAAAAAAATCATCAAAAGTACTAAAATTGGAAGGTTCTCCCGTTTCAAAGCCATCTCTTAGTTGAGTAAAATTACTAATACCATTACTTAGTGTTAATTCTAGAACACCAGGTAGATTAAGGAACATTTGACCTGTGGCAGCAAAAGTGTTACCTTGAGAAGTCGTTTCTACACATCCCACAATGACATAATTACGAGCGTCTTCTAAAGAGTAGCCAGATTTGACCATTGCCGGGATGATAACGTCGTTGTTATAAAAGGCTATACCCGATGTAAATTGAAATACCTTTATCGCCTCAAGAACAAACTCTTTTGGGCTATCTTTGTGAATTCTTATAGACAAATCTGATGTAAATGATTTGATGTTCTTATACGCTTCAAGGAATAAATACGACAGTTCGTTAGTTACATCTTTTCCATCTTTATTGATCCCTGATATTGTAATTGTCTGAGTATTTAATCCAAGAGCGTTAGCACCTTGCGTATAATCCGATGGTAATAATGTACAATTCCAAGTTAATTTTAAATTCAGCTCTTCGATGAGTTCTAAAGCCTCGTCTCGGGTTATACGATCCTCTTCTATATCTTTAAGATAATAAGGCCATAAAATTTGATCTAATCGTCCTAAAGCAAGAACGCTTCGGTAATAAACGATATTTGCAACATTCTGAAAAAACCATATACATTGAACTGCCTCGTAAAATGTTTCAGGAGGTCTATTGCTTATTTTTTCAAGCGTTTCTGCAATTTGCCTCAATTCGCTTTTTCGTTGTACACTACTTTCATTTTTTGCCATTTCTAAAGCTAAATTTGAATATCGAATTAAAAAATCTATAACAGCATTGTAATAAATTTTAACAGCCTCGTAAAAATTATATTTTTCTTGAAATTCTGGATCACTATTATCCAAATTATTCTGATACGATTCCGCTTCCTCTATAATCCCTCTATAACCTAATTTCAAAAGCTTTAAGTAGCCAGCGGATAAATGCCCATCATTAGTACCTTTCATGACGGCAATATTAGGTGCCGTTGCTGATAACCTTTCCAAATTAGGAATTATTTTTTCATCAAGCATTCTTTTAGGTATTATATCGCTATATAACGGTTTATTCTTCCAAAATGGAATAATTTTTTCCAAATCTTCGATATCTTTAGGATCTATGTAAAATGGCTGTACCTTTCTTGTTCTTAACTGCTCAAGTTCGTCGCGTTCAAGAAAGCCCTTATACGAATATAATTCAAAAGCCATTTTTTCTCCAAGGTTTTTGCTCGTCTCGTTCCCTACAAGCATCTCATCCTCTCTTATAAAAATGCTCATATTCTTTAATGTGTGTGCAATAGATTTTGCTTTTTTAATAATTTCAGGATCTTTGCTTTCCCTATAGATTTCTGTAAAAAATTTAGCGCGCTCTATACACAATTCGTATTTACTTGACAGAAGATTATTTTTTAATTTTAAGGTTCTTTTTAATGAACTTTCAGATATCAAGATAAAACCAACGGTAAAAAAATATTTATTTAATTTTTAAAATAATTTTAAGTTATATAATGTTGTCTCTTTTTACTTAATAGAGTTTTCTCATAATTACTTATTAGAGACAAAATTTATGTATTAAACGATTTTCTTTTTTAACTTTTGAGCTTCTTCTTCGATATCACTATTCTCAATCCATTCATTAAGTTCATTTAGATCAAGCTGAGGACTTTCGTAAACATGCTCCGGTCCAGGATATATACCATTCTCTACTTCATTCTTATAAGTTTTCAATGCATTTAGAATTGATTCCCCTATATTACCGAAATATTTAAGGAATTTAGGCTTAAATTCAGTGAAAATTCCCAACATATCGTGAAGAACTAAGATTTGACCGTCACAGTGCGGTCCCGCCCCTATGCCTATGGTTGGAATGTCAATAGCATTTGTGACTATCTTTGCAATTTGCCATGGAATACTTTCTAATACTATAGAAAAACATCCGACATTTTGTAAATTAATCGCGTCCATAACGAGTTTTTTTGCGGCATCTATGGTCTTCGCTTGGACTAAAAAACCTCCAAAACGATATATCGCTTGTGGAGTAAGTCCGATATGACCCATTACTTCAATATCGGCATCTATAATAGCCTTGATGGTCGAGCAAATCTCTGTTCCTCCTTCAACTTTTACTGCTTCTGCGCCCCCTTCTTGGATAAACCTACCAGCATTTAAGACGGCATCTTTAACATCCACTTTATAAGAGAGAAAAGGCATATCACCCACAACCAATGCGTTTGAAACAGCTCTAGTAACCGCTTTTGTATGATGAATCATCTCGTCCATAGTTACTGATAACGTGTTTTTATATCCGAGCATGACCATCGAAAGTGAATCTCCTACTAAAATTAAATCTATACCACTTTCATCAACTAGTTTTGCTAAAGAATAATCGTAAGATGTTAAAGTAACAATTTTTTTGCCTTGTTGCTTTTTTTCTATTATTTTTTTAGTAGTAATTTTTTGTAATGACATATATTAAAATCACCTATCTTATCTTATCAATTTATTAAAATAAGAAAATTTTATCTTTTTCAAATTAATTTCATCCTTTTTTTTTTTTCTAACGGGCGCTAGCTAAATAAATGCTAAAAAAGTTCATCACTAAAGAAGTTCATCACTAAAGAAATTAATGATGTTTAAGCAATTTAAAGATGTGATTAATAAAACATTTCCACGATTTAATTATTGGGCTGATTAATAAAGCATTTCCACGATTTAATTATTGGGCTAACTTATTATTATTTTTTTTATTTTTTTAAATTGATTTATTTAGATAAAGATTCAAGACTTGGACTAAGACAGTTTCACTATTATTTCTTTCAGAGAATTAAATAAGAATTAAAAAAAAATGTTAATTATTTTTCACTATTGCTCTGCCTTTCTAGTAAGTCTAATTTTTCTCTTTTTCAAGAAGATATACGAAGCAACACCAGCGACTGCTCCGGAGGCACTCAGTCCAATTACAATCGTTCCTACAGGTGATGTTAGAACATCTAAGATACTAGGTTCTTCAGCCTTAGGCTTGGTTTTTTCCTTTTTCTTATCGTCACCATCGCCGTCGCCATTGCCACCACCATTGCCGTCGCCATCGCCGCCATCTTCACCATCTTTATCTATAACATCGGGATTCACCGCAAGATATATTACGAAATATTTGTCTTGATAACCCAAAGCCCACCACTTTAATTATCTTTAATATCTTAGAGTTTTTAAATTCCGATGTAAAATTCTGTTAATATCTATATTTCTTGTCCTTATTCTTAAAAACCATAATAAAAAGCCATAAGCTAATAAAGCAAAATTTAAATAATAGGATTATAGTTAAAATATTGAAGAATAATGAAAGTATATATGGATAAAGACGTAGCTGAGGATTTAATCAGCGAGTTATTGAAAAAAGGCAAATAGAATGCATCTAATTCAATCACCTTACAAGGAATTAGTCAACGAATTGTTGGATAAACTCAAGATAGCATGCGGAGATAACTTAATCTCACTCATTCTTTATGGTTCAATAGCTAGGGGAGACTTTAGAAAAGATTCTGACATTGATTTACTCCTAATTTTTGAAAAATTACCTAAAGAGAGATTTTTACGTCAAGATTATTTTATTGATGTTGAAAAGGGAATTTCATTCACAGAATTATATGAAAAAGGTTATTACCCTACATTTTCTCCGATTTTAAAAACAAAAAAGGAAGCAAATTTTTTATCACCTCTATATCTCGATATGGTAGATGATGCAATTATCCTTTTTGATAAAGATTCTTTCTTTCTTAATATCTTAAAGACACTTAGAGAGCGCTTAAAGGAAATGGGTGCAATTAAAAAACGAATAGGCAAAAAATGGTATTGGGATTTAAAATTGAATTATAAATTTGGAGAAGATATCATTATTGAATAACAAGCAAATGGCTATAAGTTATCTAAGCGAAGGAAAAATTCGATTAAAGACGGCTCGCTCAGCACGTAGGAAAAGAAATCTTGCTTTTGCAGTACGTCAATCACAAGAATGTGTAGAATTATATTTAAAAGGTATTTTAAGATTTGTCGGGATAGAACCTCCTAAATGGCATGATGTGGGAATAATTCTTAAGAATGAAATTCATCGATTTCCTGAATGGTTTCAAAAAAAAGTTGATGAATTAGCTCTTATTTCAAAAGAATTGAGAAGAGAACGTGAACTTAGCATGTATGGAGATCATGACTCAAAAATACCCGCAAATAAACTTTATTCCAAAGTTGACGCAAATGAAGCTTTAAAAAAAGCAAAAGCGGTAGCAATGTTATGTAAACGATTGGTTGAAAAAAGAAGCAATTAATTTTACTATTAGAATTTAATCTAAGGTATTTGGGTTTTAAGATTTAATATCTTGGTGTTTTAGTTTTTATAGAAGGAGTTTTAGATTTTTTTTAATAACTTCTTTAAGGTATTAGACAAGATTGTATAAGTTTACTTTTTTGTTCAAATTCAAATTTTTCGTGATTTACTACAAATTGATTTCCATTTTGACTATATTCTTTTATAGAATATAATAAGATATCAATTTCTTGTTTTGTATTCACTTTAAAATTGTAATTATTTGCCTTGTATTTAAGTTCTTTACCTTCATTCTTATATCTTCTAACAAATTCAATATGTTTGTTTAGTCTATCGTTATTAATCGAATTAACTAATTGTTTTATTTTCCTCACATTTCTTTTCAAAATTTCCATAAATTCTGAGTTGATCTCATACCCAATAGCGTTTCTTGCGGAAACCATCGCAGCTAACGATGTTGTTCCAGTCCCCCAAAATGGATCTAATACTATATCTCCGTAAATAGAAAACATACTAATCAACCTATACGGGAGTTCTAAGGGGAACGCAGCTGAACGCTCTCTGACTTTTCTTTTTTTATAATTAGCATTATTTAAATCCTGGGACACCCCTCTAATATCCACCCATACATCTGAAAACCATTTATTTCTTTCTTCCCAAAAATTGCGAAATCGTTATACTCTCCTTTATCTAAATCTACTTCATCTATGTTTTTCTTTAGTTTAATTGGTAAGGAACTAATATTCATCGTTAAATATTTATTATTTATTTGTTGATTTTAGTGATATTAGATTTTCAAGTAAAAATTTTCTTATTATTCTTCTTTCAGTTTCTTGATAATATTTTCTAATATACTAATAATTCGTTCTTTGTAACTAATTTGATTTGGATATTGGAAAGACCAAGCTCGCCACTGAGGCCGTTTATGACCAATCTTAAATTTTACACCGCTCATATTTGTCATATAAGAATCATTATTAAGTTTAGTAGCTATTTGATCAGCAATAATGTACCAGTGAAATTTCGTACCTAACTTCGCGCCACTATTTATTGGGGCAGAATTTACCCTCGTTTTTACGCTATCGAATTTAATTTTCCATCTGTCGGGAGCTTCTTTAATCTCGTACCATTTACCATTATTGTAATTCCACGAATGAGAATTACCTATTTCCATACCAGAATAAATTTTATTGTTGTATGTTTTGAGTTTATTGTACAATTCTTTACTCACTAAATATAATATATGTAATATTAATTTTTTAAAGAAGCAGTTAGACTATTAAAATGAATAAAATGGTATTCAAATTATTTCAAATAATGTTATCAACGATGTTTTGTTTAATTATTTGTGGCATTAGTCCAAACGCCTCTATCCCATCATCCGTTAAGGAATTTGGGAATGCTTTTCTACTCCGAAAGGTTGTCATCCAGAACTGCGCTGGACGGGCTTTCAGTTATGCTCTCCCATTCTCGATACGAGAAAACTTTTTTACTATTGAGGGAACACCTCAATATATTACTATTGAGTTAAAGTATTTAAGCGTCTATAGTGTAAAGATTTTCTAATTTACAGTAATACTTTCGAAATAATTACAAAAATAAAATTATTTGATAATATTTGGTATAAATGTTATTGATTTTTTTGACTATATAAATATATGAAAAGACCAGTAATTTTTCGGTTTAATAAATTTAAATTGTAATTTTAAGGAAATAGCATGATTGAAATAATCGTGAATCTATTTTTAGTTATTATTTTTAAAAGCCGTTTTTCCTCTAATAATTGTTTCGAGAACTTTAATCTCTCTGATTTTATCTTTAGGAACTTCGAGAGGATTTTTATCTAATATTACAAAGTCCGCTAATTTTCCAACTTCAATACTTCCTTTAATATTTTCTTCGAATGCGGCGTAAGCTCCATTAATAGTATAAGATTTTAAAGCTTCTTCTATGCTTAAACATTCTTCAGGAACAAATCCAAATCGCGTAATTAATGCGTGAAGCCCTAAAATTGGGTTGGGATCTTCTACAGGGCAATCTGAACCAGCAGCTAGTATAATCCCGGCATTAACAATAGATTTAAAAGCGTAAGTATATTTAAAACGTTCTTTACCTATTCTTTCTTCTAACCAGGGACAATCGGAGATAATAAAAGGTGGTTGGCAGGAAGCAATTAAATCTAATTCTTTCATATCTTTTAACACATCAGCAGTTAGCATAGAAGCGTGTTCAATTCTATGTCGATGATCTTTTCGAGGGTATTCTTTTAAGAGCTTTTTATACAAATCTACAACGATTCTATTTGCTTTATCGCCGATTGCATGAATAGCGATTTGATACTTAAGATTATGTGCCGCTATCATTCGCTGATAGATTTCATCTTCATCATTTACCAAGAATCCACATTTTTCAGGTTGGTCAGTAAAAGGTTCGAATAGGAAAGCAGTTGATGCTCCGAAGGTACCGTCAGCCCAGATTTTTAAACATCCTACTTTAAATTTACCGTCCGTTTTGCCATCATCTAATTCTGATTTTTTGATTCTATTTAATTTTCTTGGATTTTTTGTAAAAATAACACTATAGTAATTTTGAGGTATCTGTTCTTTTATAAGTTTTAAAATAGGAATGGATATACCCCCTAAGTTTTCGACTCCTCCTCTATCTAATTCGACGAATCCATGAATGGAAGTTATTCCTTTTTTTGCAAAATCTTTGAATACATTTGATGCCGCTTCTTTTATTGTATTTGAGTCCGGAATTGGAATTTTTGAAATTAAGAGATCTGTTGCATGTTCCGTTAATATACCCGTAATTTCGCCATTTTTTTCTTTTTGTATTTCTCCACCTTCAGGAGCTTTTGTATCACGATTAATTTCTGCTAGTTCTAATGCTTTACTATTAGCGACTACTAAATGACCATCGTGTCTTATAAGGAAAATAGGGTTTTCAGAACAAGCATCATCTAAATCCCATCGAGTTGGTAAAATTGGATTATCAAAATTCTCTTCAGTCAAATTCAAACCTAAAATAAATTCATTAGGTTTTTTTTCCCTAGCCGTTTTTTGTAAAAGTTCCTGGAGCTCTTTTAAACTTTTGACGCCAGCAAGATTAAGATTGAATTCGAAGAATAAACTAGATATTGGATGAATATGACAATCAATAAAGCCAGGTAGCAATATATTTCCTTTTAATTCAATCAAATCATATTTATTGCCTAATTTATTTTTTACTTCCTCTACACTCCCAACAGCAATTATTTTTTCTTCCTCAATCCCCACAGCTTCAACGGTGGGTTGATTATCGTTCATAGTGATAATAGGGCCACCTTTAATTAAAATTATTTTCATTCCCTCCATATTTTCATTTATCATTTAAAAATTCTCTTTTTCATTAAATAATTAGTTTTAATTAAAAAATAAATAAGAATTTAATTTTTAACAAAATAACATTTTATAAATCAGAGTTTAATTATATTTGATTTTGATTCTGGCTTTTAGTAGCACTTTACTTAAAAAATCTTTATTAATTTAATCTTTTTATAAAATATTAAACTAAAATTTTTAATAGATTCCAAGTTAAATCAATAAAAACAAATAAAACAACCTAAAATAATAGGAAGTGTCTAAATTGGCAAAATGGGAATGCACTGCGTGTGGATATGTCTACGATGAAGCAACTGAGGGAACCAAGTTTGAAGATTTACCAGACGATTGGACATGTCCTGTATGTGGTGTAGACGGAAATGGATTATCCATTACGGCATAGGCAAGGACATGTTTGAGAAAATTGATTAATTAGTATTGAAAATCTTAAAGTAAATTTTTTTTTTTTTATTTTCTTGATAAAATCAAGAAAAGTGTTAGTAGCACTAATTTTTTGACACAAATCAGCAATAATTATTTGTCAAATTATGTCACTAAATTTGAGATTTTACGTGATATTTTTACATTAATAATGAACTTAATAAAAAATAAAAAATTAATTATTTTCATTA
>JAUWBH010000035.1 GCA_030605085.1 Promethearchaeota archaeon
CAGCTCTTGAGTCTTGAGAGTTTTTAACCACTAACATTAATTCTTGAGCAATATTTTCTTCAAAGTGATATAGACTATTGTGTGATCGTGAGCCAATTGCTTGTACTAAATACTTGATGGCTAAGTCCACCCTTCTTTGAGGAGTTATGTCCACTGCTGACGCGTAAGAAATTCCCCCCATAGCAATTCGTGTAGTTTCTTCTCTTGGGGCTGTATTAATTATAGCGTCTACTAAAATTTGAATAGGATTTTGATCAGTAATATGATCTATTAATTTGAATGCAATCTTCATGTTTCTTATTAACTTGTTTTTTTTTCCGCTGTTGTACGAACTTTTATGACCTCTGATTTTTCCTCCTATGAATCCTGGAGATAATAATCTATTTACAAATCGCTCAACTATCGATATGTTAGATTTCCAAAACCTTTTATGTTCGTGACGCCCGCAACTACTAGGAATTATAATTTTTCTTAAATTTATATAAGGTTCTAACGTAAAATCTTTAATCTCTTTGTCATTAAAGGACCAAATATTAAAGAGTTTAATTTCTTTTTTGGTTTTACTCATATTAATTTTACCTAATCGGTTTTTCCTTCTTCCCTTTTAATAAAGCGTCTAAACTAACACCATTAACTTTTATTACTTTCCATCTTACTCCCGGTAAATCGCCTATTGCCCGACCTTTCGCCCCACCTATGCCTTCTACGATAACCCGATCGTGCTCCTCTATAAAGTTTAAAGCGCCATCACCAGGTAGAAAGGCAGTGACCGTTTTACCATTTTTTTTCAGTTGAACTCTCACGCACTTCCGGATAGCTGAATTGGGTTGTTTACTTTCTCTTCCAACCTTTTGTAAAACAATTCCTAAAGCTTGAGGCGCCCCTTCTAAAGGGTCCGCCTTTTGTTTTAGTTTGAGCTTTTTCCTCTTGTATGCAGTTTTGCTCCACCTAAATTTCCGACGATTTTTCTTAAGCTGACGAGCAGCATATAAACCTTTGGGCTTGCTTATACTAACACACCATTAATCTAATTTTTTTCTTATGAACAACGATAATTATTAAAATAATATTTCTTTCAACTTAAAATTTATGACTTAAATAATAAAATAGTGAAGACGACAATTAATTGTATCGCCTAGAAAATTAGCAAAATTTTTCCTATATATATTAAAATTATCCTAATCAATTTAAACTCTTAAATATCTAAAAAAATGAAAAAGTTGAGGAAATCAGTAAATTATTACACTCCATTTATATATAAATTCGAGAATACAATTAAAATTTGTGAATAAAGTTAAAGTAAACAAAAAAAACCTTCCTAAAGCAATAAAATGAATCGTGCTATAAAGATTAGAATCTATCCTAACAAACAACAACGGGAACAGACACATAGGACAATCGGGCATTGTCGCTTTCTCTACAACAATATGTTGGAAGAAAGAAAGGAATTATATCAACAATTAAAGGATGATAAGGAAAGATTGTATAAATACAAGTACAAAACCGAAAAACAATACAAAAAAGAGTATCCTTTTTTAAAAGAAGCCGATTCGATTGCACTTCAATCTTCGAGGGAACACCTACAAGATGCTTATTCTCGATTTTTTAAAGGTTTAAAAAATGGAAGGAAAGTCGGCTTTCCAAGATTCAAGTCCAAGAAAGGAAAGGAAAGCTACACGACCAAACAAGTAAATAGAAACATTAAGATTGATTTTAAGAGAAAAAAAATACAATTACCTAAATTAAAATGGTTAAAATATAAGGATAATAGAGTTTTTTCCGAAGAAATAAAACATGCTACTGTGAGCAAGACGAAATCCAACAAATATTTTATATCGTTAATTTTAGAAGCTCACACCAATGCTGAACCGAAGCTAATAATACAAGAAGACGATATTATTGCTTTCGATATGTCGGCAAAAGATTTCTTGGTGAACGAAGCGTTTAGATTGAGAAATCCAAAGTTTTACCGTTCAGAAGAGAAGAAGAATAAGAAACTCCAAAAAAATCTCTCTCGAAAAAAGGAAGGTTCTAAGAATCGGGAAAAAGCAAGGTTGAAATTAGCAAAACACCACGACGAGATATGCAATAGAAAGAAGGATTGGACGCATATACTTACCCGTAAATTAGCCGATAATTACGATGCTATCGTTTTAGAGAATCTAAACGTTAAAGGAATGCAGAAATTTAATTCTGGTCTGTCTAAATCCATAACTTTAGATTTTTCTTGGCATCAATTTAAAACATATTTAAAGTATAAAATGGAATGGTTGGGAAAGCATTTCGTTTTGGTAGGTAGATTCTTTCCTTCGAGCAGAATTTGTTCAAACTGCGGTCAGATAACCAATGACCTTACTTTAAACGATAGGGTTTGGACTTGTTCTTTTTGTGTAAAAACTCACGATAGAGACGAGAACGCTTCCATAAATCTCAAAGCCGAAGGAATAAGAATTTTAAAGGAAGAAAGAAACATCACGATCATTAGTAATAATGATAAAACTACCGTAGGAACAACGGAAAGTCACGCTTTTGGAGAAGATGTAAGACCTATCGAGATTCTCGAATCTTGTTTAGGCAATTTTCTGTGAAGAAAGAAACTCCTACCATTAGGGAGGAGTAGTTCAAGGACTTCAAGAATAAAATAGTAGTTTTTACTGTGTGAAAATTACTTTTTCACGTTCTAAGGACATTTTTACCCAATTTTAATTCTTAGTATTGATTATAACATTATCTACTTCGAAATGTCTAAGAACTAATAATTTAATCTTTCTTATCATACTGCCGTCTTTTCCGATAGCTTTTCCACGATCTTGGGGTCTTACTGAGATAATAACTGTTTTTTTCCCGTTTTTACTCTCCCTTATGTCAATATTTTGAACTTTTATAGAATTTTTTGAAGTATTCAAAATAAATTGAATAAACTGGTTAAGATTATCCGAAAAAGGTATGACATCAATTTTTTTCTGCAATTTTGCCATTAAATCTTTAACATGTTCCCCTGCTTTGCCGATCGCGCGCCCTACATCTTGCTTTTTAACTAAGAATATTATAATTTCAGAAGAATTTTCTGGAGATTTAAACACTAAACAATCTTTAATTATGGCGCCAGAGAGATTATTAAATAGCGAGATAAGTTCCATTGAACCTCTATCAATTTTAATATGTTTCTTTATCATTTTCCAAATTTCCTTTGTAGTTAATTTCTTTTTGTTTTTGATGGAACGATTGAGAGGAGATCACTGTCTCCAGGAGAGATTACTCCGATAACACTAATCATATAAGGTTTAGCACAAGAGAGTCCCAAATCCCAGCTTGACCCTACATATCTATGAACGTACAATTTATTTTCCATGAGCGAATTATAATAATTTAATTCATCTTCTAATTCTTTGGGACAATTATTCGCAATTATCAACATTTTAAATGGATTTTCCCTAAGTTTTCTTAAAACTTGCTTCTTTCCATAGACAATTGAACCTGTCTTGTAGGCTACCTTTATGTTGGTATCAATATCGAACTCTTTTTCTTTTTTACGAGATGTGTCAATCGCACTAAAAGACTTTTGCCTCTTTATTCTCTTTGCTTTCCGTGCCATAAAAAATCTTCTTTTTTGATACTGATAAATTTCAATAAATCAGTAATTAAAAAAAATATATAATCATTTTAATTTTTTTGCTATATTATGCCATTTCTTCTTTTTAAATATTTTTGAGTTAATAAAAAATGATATATTTTGTGTTCTATTTTTTCTTCTTTAGAATCTCTAAATTTGCATCCAAATCAAACATAATTTGCGTTCTCCCCGTCCCTATTGGACAAACTTGTCCTATGATCACATTTTCTGGAATTCCAAGCAATTTCTCTTCCTCACCATACAAACCAGCATCTAGCAATTGATTAACTGTTACTTCGAACGCTGCTCTGGCAAAAACACTAGATTTAGAACCGGAGATCCCATGTCTTCCGATGGATTGAATCGTCCCTGATGTACACATTAGATCAGCTAAGATTAGTAAATGTCTTAAATCCACATCTAACCCCTGTTGATCAAGAACTTTTTGCGATTCATTTATAATCTTATTACGAGCAGCCTCTATACCGTATAACTTTTCTATTTCGTGAATGTGATTTGAAACTGTACGTTTAGCATCTACTCCATCAATTTGAACAACGCCTTGCAGGTTAGTGCCTTCCGTCTTTATCATCCATTCTTGATTGTCGTCCGAGGGCGTTAATAGTCCTCGTTTAAGCCCTCTAATCCCTTTAATTACTTTTTTTAATATTTTTTCTCGCATTTTTTGTAGACTTTGTAAGTCTTCTATGCCAGGGTCTATTATTATAGAATTTCCTTCCCTCTTGATGGATCCTTTTTTCTTGTAGCGCTTTAAAATTTCTGGAATTTCGTCGATGTCAATCCCTTTTTTCTCGCAAATTTCAGGAATGAGATTTATGACAATATTCCAATTCACAAAATCCAAATCTACATCGTGAGTGATTTGTTCTATTCTAATTTGCTCTATACGATTATGAACTATAATTGCTTTATCTTCAGATTCGCTGTAGCCAGGTTCCAAATACACTTCCATTTGAGGTGTGGAAGGAAATCTTCTAGCGTCAACAATTTCAATAAGTCGTGGAAGTCCTTGAGTTACGGAGAATTCTTCAACACCTGCGTAATGAAAAGTACGTAGTGTATTATGAGTGATTAATCCTTCCGCTGTTGTAAAGGTTTCAAGACCATCAACAGCGAAATCATATACATACCTTGTTGGAGATCGAATAGTGCGAATATGTTCGATTTCGTCCCATACGACATCAGATTGGTAAGCGCGAAGTAAAATATTTAATAAATTGTTTATTTCATGCGTTTGATTTTGCCTTATAGCAACTTCTTTGAATTTCGTTATGTACCGTCCGAGCGTTTGGCGACCTATTTTCTGACTCTTAGTAACTTTTCTAATGTTTGCTGCAAATGCACCTTTGCTATCTATTCGTAGTTTCATTCGTATATCGTTTAAAACTGTTCCGAAACTAGGTATCATATCAATTACATCGTATGTAAAATCTCCCTCTCTTACTTTTCTCTCCTCATTAGATGCTATAATCTTAAGATCTCGCATTTTATAAGGAATGTCAACACCAATCTGATCTCTAAATGTAGGCGCAAATTTTCCAGGAATTCGTAAATGATATTGCCCACCTTCATAAGATTTAGAAGCGTATATTCCAAATCTAGATAGAAGCAAGCATATCCCATCGATAAGCCTCTTAGAGTTTGAGCTTGCTCGAATGTGTGACCTCTGTGGTTGAAAGTTGCCATCCCCTCCAAAGTAAGCCCTTAAGAGAGCACGAACGAATTCTATAGGAGCGTTTATCGCGAATTGTGGTATAAATTTATTGTCCGCGCCTCTCCCGCACATTTTTTCAAATAACTTTGCTAAAATCGAAGAATGCAGGAAAATTGTTGTACTAGGTCCATATTCCCCACGGGAATCTTTTATGCTATATCCGACTTTTAAATAATCGGCAAATTGAATCGCTCTACTACGATAGGTTTCATCACTGTTGGTAATACCGATGTTACCTCCTCCGTGCGTACCTTCTGACAAATAAGCTCCTATAAACCAGCCTGTTAAAGAATTAAGTTCCAATACTTCGGGAATTGTGGTACTCAAACTATGACCTGGACTCGTAGGATATATAAGCCCGGGTCTAAGAACATCGGTATTATTTCTCAAACCGTTTTCGAGAGATTTTACAGCGTTTCTGAGTTGATCTTCTCCCACTGGAACTTTGTAAGTTCTGTTAAACTCCCCTTTCCAATCCCTACCAAGTCTCTCAATAGACTTTGCGGCTTTATGCAATTCTGTGCCGTACCACACTTCATCGCGGGGAATATAAACATCTAAAGAGATTCCACTTAATGAAAAATCAGATGGTAAAAAACCAATCATAGGAATTCGATTCCCAGGTCTCAATTGGTCTCCCCTTATCGAAACGATTTGGTTTTCATGCCGAACGACAAAAGAATGAAATGGGGTTGCTCTGATTTTTCTTCCGCTTCTGGTTTCAATCTGAAGCAAAGAGCCATGTGGTAAATGCCGACTAACTTGTAATAATCTCGCCCATTTAACAGTTTCATCAAATCCTAAAGCAGGAACATTTATTTCAACATTGCTTGGAATAGTACAAACTGTTGAATCCCCAGATGGTAGTACATGGGATCTTTTTATTAAATCATCAACAAGCTCACCAATCTTTATAATAAATGAAAAGCTGTTTTCTCGGACTATAACGAGTTCATCTCCCGGAACGCTCATCTGAGTTCCAGGTTCTCCTATACTTTGAGCAGCTACCGTCCCACAGGGTTCAGAAACTTCTATCAAACTATTATGATAGTTAATAAAGACTTTATTTAAAAGATATTCGAGTTGTTCTTCTTCTAAATCTTCATCTTTAACCTTTTCCTTGATTTTTTCAATCAGATCTTCTGGGATTCCATCGTTATGTAATTTTTTCAAATTTTCATCCAAAATTTTAGGCGTAACCTTAACCATTTTATTTTAACCTCTACAATTCTTTTCTACCCTAATTTTTCTTCTTTCCATTCCAAAAAACCTTTAGTTAATTTGCCCCGCCAAATTGCTTTCTTTCCTGTATCCTCTTCATACCGTTGTTGTAATAATTCCTCATCGGGAATCTCTTTTTTTTTCACTATTTCCTTTTCTTGTGTTACTTCTATTGCCTTGGTTGACTTTTCTTTTAA
Organism: Promethearchaeota archaeon; assembly: GCA_030605085.1. The sequence goes on from JAUWBH010000035.1 coordinate 6,767, forward strand.
TTTTGGTTTAGCTTTAATTTCTTTTTTAATTTTATCCACATCAAGAGCTTTTGCTTTAAGTAATAGTACATCTAAATTAACAGCCTTTCCGTGGTCAGTGTGCATTGGATCAATCCCATCATCGCCATAAGTGAATTGAATTATGTTCTTATTAGAATTGCGAACAGTACCATCATTTTCTATAACCATGTCTTGAAGAGCATTAACTAATCGTCTCTGCATATAACCACTTGTAGAAGTTCTGACCGCCGTGTCAACGAGACCTTCTCTACCTCCCATTGCGTGAAAGAAGAATTCTTCTGGATTTAATCCATTTCGATAAGACGACGACACAAATCCTCTAGACTTAGGGCTAAGATCGTTTATTTTAAAATGAGGTAACGTTCTTTGAGCATATCCTCTATTTATCCTCTCTCCTCTGATTGCTTGTTGTCCAACTATCGCCGACATTTGTCCTAGATTTAAAATATTACCTCTTGCTCCCGATTTAGTCATTATAACTGAATGGGCTTCGTCTCCTATATAAAATGCAGCAGCTTCATTTGCCTTACTACGAGCTCCGTTTAAAACTTGTCTTATTCTTAACTCTAACGTTTCTCTCATAGAACGCCCAGGTGCCCTTTTTAATATTTTTGTATCGTTTTCATAAAAAGCTTTTATAAGTATTTGGGCTTCCTCATTTGCTTCATCTAATATTTTAAAGATTTCTTTTAAAGCTTCTCCTTTGACATAAACCTCATCTAAACCCATGGTAATTCCATTTTGACGAATTACATATAAAAGCATTTTTGTAGCGCTATCTAAAAATAGACGCCCTGTTGCATTACCGTGGTCTTTAATAATTCTTTGCAAAATGCTATTTGATTGCATTGCTCCAAAGGAATTCTCATCTATAGTTCCTGTAATCAATTTTCCATTTTTAATCATTACATATGCGTCGTAAGGGCAATCTTTTTCTTTGCATTCTTCACCTTCTTTTGTAAAACAATTTTTGCAAAACTTTGATCTTACCCTTATATTTAAATCGTCTGGAAATAGCGTGCTAAAAATTTGTTTGCCAGAATACATTGGCTCTGGATCCGTTATTTCAGGTGTTATTTGATCTAACGAAAAATTGGGATTATTTATAAAAATGTCTCCTAAGTACAATAATTTTAATGCATCTTTTTTATTGTATAATGAGTTTTTACTAGTAAATTGAAACACACTGGATATAAAATCTTGAATTCCACCTAATATAGGCCCTCCAAATCGAGGAGATAATATGTGTTCTTGAACTTTGAGCAACATCTCTGCCTCCGTTCTAGCTTCTTCGCTTTGAGGTACATGTAAATTCATTTCATCGCCATCAAAGTCTGCATTATAAGGGGGGCATACAGTTAAATTTAACCTAAAAGTTTTACCATCCATTATTTTTACTTCATGAGACATAATTGACATTCTATGGAGTGAAGGCTGCCGATTAAATAAAACTATATCTCCATCGTTTAAGTGTCTTTCAACAGTAAATCCCGGAGCAAGCATGTCAGCAATAAGTTTTCTATTTTTGACGTAGCGAAGATCTATTCTTCTCCGATCGTTTCTAATTATATAATTCGCACCAGGATGACGATTAGGACCAGTTAAAACTAATTGTTTCATTTCTTCGATATTCCAATCGTTTACATTGGTTGGAATGGTCAAAATTTTTGCCACATCCAGAGGAACACCAACATCATTAATGCTGATATATGGATTAGGAGAGATTACACTTCTTGCCGAAAAATCAACTCTTTTACCACTTAAATTACTTCTAAATCTTCCTTCCTTCCCTTTTAATCTTTGAGTCAGTGTTCTTAACGCTCTACCCGATCGATGCCTGGCAGGAGGTATTCCTGAAACTTGATTATCAAAATAAGTCGTAATATGATACTGTAATAATTCCCATAAATCCTCAACAATTAAATGAGGAGCACCAGCATCAATGTTTTCTCTTAAACGCTGGTTAATTCGGATCACATCAACTAGCTTATGGGTTAAATCATCCTCAGAACGAATTCCACTATCTAACGTAATTGAAGGTCTTGCACACACTGGAGGAATAGGTAATACGGTAAAAATGACCCATTCAAGTCGAGCATTTTCAGGGGATATGCCCAGAATCCTTAAATCAACATCAATTATTTTTTTTAGACGCTCTAAAATTTCAATAGGTGTAATTCTCCTTGAACCTTTATTTTCCTCTTCCTCGTAAAAAGTCGTTGGTTTTTCAATAATAATTTTTTTCTTTATAGCCCCACAATATGGACAGTTTTTGGTCTTTCTTGCTTTTTTAAAAACTATTTTAAAAAGATCTTCATCGCTTTCAAATGATATATCTCGGTTTTTTATTTGATCCTCTCGAAATTGAATCTTCTCGTCTTCTGTAAGCATTAATTTCGAGCATTCTGGACAAATACTTCTTAAAACTTTCAGGACCTTTTTACTATACCCTACATGAATTACTGGGCGAGCCAATTCGATTTAGGCGTATAGGACTAGATGCCCCAAGCAGTGCCCGAAATGACCCATACAATTTGAAACAAGATTTCCACACGTCTGACAACGTTGACCCGGTTCGATTGTGCCTAATCTTTGATCCATTAATCCGCTCGGTATCGGGATTACGTCTACAATTCTGAATTAGAATCGAGTGTCCGTCCTCATCGTATGTATCGGCGGTTATGATCCGAGCGGCTGACATTTTTCTAATCTCCTCAGGGCTAAGTAAGCCGAACTTGATTTTTTCGATCAATTTTGTTCTTGAGAAAGTATAGCTCATTGTATGAAATTACCTCCATTTATTAATTTAATATTATAGTTTGGAAAATTATATGATCCAAATTTGAGTTTTTGGATCAGTTTTTCTTTAAAAAACTGAGAAATCATGGGAGAAAACCCTCTCTTTTAATATTGAAATCATGATAGTTTAAAAAATAAGTTAACGGGTACTCCACTATAACTAAATAAATTCATTAAAAAATAAAAATTTTACGGTTTTTAACGGTTTATTTTTGCGATATAAAAAGACTCATCTCCAGATGTAATATAAAAAGATTATATGATTTGGTCTAATATAAAAGGATATCTTTTTTTCCACATATTCTGCTTCATTTTGCTTCAACTTAAATTATATTATATAATCTATTTATATTATAAAATGAATAACATTGTTATTTATTTAACTTGCCTAAAAACCATGAAGGTGGCACAGAATTTTTACGCAATTTACCTTCCTGTAAATTCCAATAACCTGTTGGTGGAACTTCAATATCCCACTCCTCAATTAAATTATATAACGCTTCTCTAGACACACCAAGAGCTTTCCTTAATGAGCTAATTATTTGAGTTCTTGGAAGTGTATTAACTAATTCTTGTAACAATTCTTTATTATTTTCAAAAAAATCTTTAATTTTTCCCTCAGCATCGATTCTCTCATCAAAAACCTTTATTTTTCTAGGCATGCTTCCTTTATATGACTCCATCATTTTGTTGAAAATAACTGGAGATAACCATAATGCATAAAGACCTTTTGAATGTCTAACATTTCCATTCTCATCGAATTTAGGTGTCCCATCATCATATTTTAGAACTACTTTTTCTCTAGTTTTTTTGACTGTATCTGGGGGGAAAAACAACTTTTTTTAATTATTTTATCAATAATAAAAAATTATAGAGATTTCTTACCGCATCACGATATAATAATTTACAAGGATTATGAATGGGACTATTTATGGTATACTTTTTTAGGAAACACACAAAAAATCTTCCCTGCTCACAAATCTTGTCGCGATAATCATCACAAAAAATTAAAGAAATTTCGAACAACAATTTCCCCACGATTATTTAACTATTGGACCGAAATAATTCGCTGAAATAATTAAGAATAGAAAAATGAGTGATTTCAAAAAACTTAATCGTACTCGTATTCTTTTACAATTTGAAGCCCCTCTCCGGACATCAATATTTTTAACCCTATTTTAGTAATTTCTTTTAGTTTTGTCGAAATTAAATCGTAAATTTCTGCTACTTTTGGTCTTTCTGTCTTTTCTATATATAATTTTACTATTGACGCACTTTCTTTTGATAATTTCGCTATCTTATTTTGGTTTTCGGTGTTCTTATATCTTGGTACATTAAAGTACAATGGTCTTTTATGATGATGCCTCGTGTCGCTAATGAATTTTACCGTCTTGTACAACTCTGGGATATTAAGCATCCCACATAGGTAATACGCTTCTTGTTCGTTCTCGGTACCTAAATAATACAGCGTAGAGTCTACAAAACATCGCCCCTCAAAATCTTCAATTACGGCAGACATTAATTTTTTTGCGTTAGGAAACACTACTTTATATTTTTCCCGCTGGGAAGGTCTAACCGATCCTGCTGAATATAATTTATTCCGATAATTTATTCCTACTTCGAACAAATCTTCCTTATTTATTTTTTGATACACATTTTTTATATTATTCCAATGTTTTCTGCTAAAAGGTCCTATATCTTCAGGTCTATATTCAAAGTTGTTGTTTAATGGTAAAAAGATGTTGTAAGGTTCGATGTAAAATGGAAATAAGCCTCTTGATAGCGTTGCTCCAAACAAATTTTTAGTCTCGACTCTTTGATTTTTGTAGTAGCTTTTTTTCCATTCTCCTTTGGCTTGGGGAGATATCCAAGGATTTATTATAGAGATTTTCCCGTTCTATATTGTGTTAACAATTTCACAATACAATAACGCTTTTGGGATTAAATCTGCCCCTTGAATAAAATCGTTATAATAATCGGATAAATGGATAGGAAGTAATTTTTTTATAGTTTTCGGCTTTACTAACCGTTTTACAGAATAATTTTCTTTCTTTTTCGTTTGAAAATAAGCGTATGGACTTAGATTGTACGATTCAAGTGTCTCCATAGTGTTGGAGTCTAATTTAACAGTTGGAATGGGATATTTATTGAACACATCGCTTAATTCTGCTTTAATTGGTGAATATTTTCCAAATACGCAACAACAATCAATATTGAACACTAAATCGTTAAATTCAAACAATTCTAAATCTTTATAATGATCAAACCTTCTTGTTCGTTCGTTTTGGGACGATGCGAGTAAAGAGCGTGGCATAACAAACGCAATTTTCCCTCTCCCATTCTTTTTTAGATATAAATCTGGAACTTTATAAAGAAAAATTGCTGCCTCTTCAATGTTAGTTATGTTTTTAGCTTCTGGTTTTATTTCAAATTGTTCAGAAATCTTTTTCATATTAATTTTAAGTTTTGGATCTGCGTCTTTGTACGTAAGCCAAGGTGGATTAGTGATGATTAAGTCCATTTTTTTCTTTAATAACAATAACCTAATTCCTACTATATTATTTAACAGGTACAACCAGATGTGATCTTTGTCTTGACTTCGTAATTCGTAAAGTTGTTCAAAAAGATTTTTTAAAACATCGCCCATTATTGCTTTACTTCTCGATAATTTAGCATCTAAGAAAGATTCTTTCACATCTTTTGATAATGAATTAACTACAGCCTTCCATGTTTCGTTAAAATCTCCAAACTCCTCTTCCCATACATTGTATACCGATTTAATTATTATTTGGAAGCTTTCAATATTTTCCTTTTTCAACGCTTCCTCCGGGATTCTTAGCTCTATTTCAGTGCTAATTAAATCAACGCAAAAACTATAAAAACTTCCGAGCTCAATATCAGCCGTTGGCGAAAATTCAATGGGATCGATTGAATTGCATAGAAACACGTTAATAGAGATTTTTTCCAGCAAATCCTTTTTGGACTTAAGATAAAGTATTAAATTGGCTTTACTGGTTAATATCGCTATAGGATTAATGTCAAATCCAAACACATTGTTTATTGCGTCGAACCATTCTTCAGGAGGAGTTTCGTTAGGTCGTATATTAAAAGATTTGTCTATTTTCTTAAAGGTCTCTATTAAAAACGTCCCAGATCCACAAGACGAATCTAACACTCTGTCTCCTAATTTATACATCTTATTAACCATTTTTTTACATAATATCTCTGGTGTATAATATTCTCCTAGTTTGTGTCGCACTCCTGCAATAATCATTTCTTGATATATGGTCCTGAATATATCGGTAGCTTCAAATTCTATTAATTTTAATTTATCAAAATAGTCGTCGCATAATCCAGGGACATTGATAACCCATCTAAAAAAATCGTAATGAAATAAAGAAATACCGTGAATCTCGAAGTAATCCTCCAAATCCCGATAATTTTCTCTTTTGTAGTCTTCTGGTTGAATGAATTCCTTGTATAATATTAACTTAAGCAGCATACTCAAATAGGAATGTCTCAAAAAAAGTTCTTTTCCAACCTCCTCGTCGTGATATGCCAATCGAAAATGCTTTTTCCATTGTTGAAAGCAGACCGTTTTCTCTCCAGAATGATCGTCAAAGCGCTTTTCTAATCGAGCGTAAGCTAAGATATATAGTGGCGAATTTACTCCAAACAAAATGGCAAACTGTTCCGAATTTATTGTCTTAGGTTCTAAAAGACTTTCAATTAGAGATATTATGGATTTTTCGTTGATTTCTCGTTTGTCTCGTAAAATTAAGTCCTTATCGTAATATATTATCGATTCTTCCGAAATCACAATTAATAGCGAGGGATATTTTCCGTTTACGCTAAAATATTCTTCAATATATTGCCGACCTTTCGACTGGATCCATTTAGTTAATTGATTGTTCGAAATTTTATGTTTAAAGTCGATAATAATATCGCCGATTAAGGAGTCTGGTCTTCCCTTAACCAATTTTTGTTGTGGCAAGTAATTTAGCTCTATTTTGTCAAACAGACTCTCGAACCAATGTTCTATTTGATGCTCGCTTGAGGCTCTTTTGATTTGACTTAGGTCGATTTCAGTCCCTAAATTCAAGTCCATAATAATATATTTATCTTAATAGTATTTATTTTTGCACTTTATTAAATTTCACTGCCGCATTTCGGATATAATTAAAAGAAGTTAGAAGAGAGAAAAATAAAATTTTTATCTAATTTTTTTATTTGAAAAAATCCACTTATAATCTCAAATAGAATCATGGAGATGATAAAATGCAATTGTTATTACGCGATGAAGGAATTGTTATTAACGCTCATTGTTTCGAGCCAAACAAAAGTTATGGTTCAGGTTATGAACGAATTTTATAGATTCCATTTCTAAATACATTCCGAGACATAAAAGTTTATTTTATGTTTTTTTGTTTTTTAAAGAAAATTGTACGTGTTGTATTTCTTTTCCATGCTTTTATTTCCTTAGAAATATCAAGTGCAAATGCCCACATATCATTATCCCATTTAACATCGTTGCTTTCAAGGTTTAAGTCTTTATGTATTGCACTTATAGTGTTAGCAAAAGTGAGAAGGTTTTTAAGAAAAAGTGGTATCGTTAAAAATTATAATTAAAGGATTTTCTTTTCTTTTCCTAAAATTTGGAAATTCTCTGAGTTTAAAAAACTAAATTAAGAAATGCTAATTGGAATGAGTTTAAAAAACAAAAAGTATTCGGAGACCATTGACCACCTTTTAATAAAAAAGTTTTTATACGACAACCTTCCCCTCGTAAATCAAGTAAAGAGCATTGAGCAAGAAATTAAAATTGGAAACCGCATAGCCGACATCTATCTCGAGCTAGAAAATGGAAAAAAAATAGTCATCGAAATTCAACACTCCAAAATAAACAAACTTGATTTGATTCAGCGCACGAAAGAATACAATCAAGAAGGAATTCACGTGATGTGGATATTGGACGGGCAAGGACCGTACGATAGAAGTCCAAAAAATACGGATGGCGTAATTATTTCTGTATCTGAAAAAGAGTTGCATTCTTTATATCGAGGTCGAGTGTATTACATTAACGCAGCTGACGACGGAATATCCACAGCAGTGTACGCCTTACACTTTACTCCTTATATAGAGAGAAAAAGAAGTATGTTTGGTGCAGAATATTATAAAATCTCTAAGTACAAAAAGAGTGTCGTTTGCGGTCAAATTTCTTCCTTACAATTAACCTTATTTAGAAATAAAGGTTTTAAATTAGCATGTTTTTCCGACCAGAGCATAAAAACTCTGTGTATTTTCGAAGTGGTTGAATTTTTAAGCGCGTTTAAAGCCTATCGACACAAAAAACCTAACGATATCAAGAAGCGTTTTCCAGATGGGTTGCCATTAGGATTACTCGTAAAGAGGTTTTCCGCAAGATACGGTCTCTATTTATTGTTTGATGTTTTACGCTATTTGAAGTTATTAACGGTGCGAGACGCGGGATATATGTTCGAAAAAGAACTTTTGTCTTTAAAGTATATTTCTGTTTAAATTCTTTACATTAAATTCAATCTATAATAACACGCTTTTTAAATTTTTAATATTTAAAAGAATTTTATCCTGACCGCTCAAGAAAACACCCCCATTTATTTATGATTTGAAGGATATATTAATGAATTGAGCCTTATTTTTTCGGAGAAAAAATCAAAAAACCACCGCCCCGTAATCCATTTAAATGATGTTTCCTTCTTTTTATAAGCAAATGATTCAAGCTATGAATGTTCGGATATATCCGAATAAGACGCAACGGACTCAGATTCACAAGACAATCGGGTGTAGTCGCTTCGTCTATAACCAGATGTTAAACGAGAGGAAAGAAGTCTACGAACAATTAAAGGACGATAGAGACGCTCTTAAAGATTATACTTACAAAACCGAAAAGCAATACAAAGCGGAGTTTCCGTTTCTAAAAGAAGCTGACTCCATTGCGTTACAGTCCTCAAGAGAACACTTATTTGAGGCGTATCAAAACTTTTTTAACGGTTTGAAGAATGGTCGTAAGGTGGGCTTTCCGAAATTCAAGTCAAGGAAGGGAAAGGAAAGTTTTACAACCAAGCAAACGAACGGAAATATCAAGATTGATTTTGAACAAAAGAAAGCAAAGTTACCGAAATTAGGATGGATAAAATATAACGATAATAGGGTGTTTTCCGAAAAGATCAAACGCGCCACCGTCAAAAAGACGAAATCGAATAAGTATTTCGTGTCTTTCACCTTGGAAGCTAAAGACGAAGCGAATGAGAAACGAATAATACGCGAACGAGATATAACCGCGTTCGATATGTCGGCAAACGAATTCTTGGTGAACGATATTGTGAAAATGGAGAACCCGCGCTTCTACCGTTCCGAAGAGAAAAAGACCAAAAAATACCACAAGGAACTTTCGCGAAAGAAAAAGGGTTCTAAGAACCAAGAAAAAGCACGAGTGAAACTGGCACGGCACTACGAGAAGATATGCGCTCGGAAAAAAGATTGGACGCACAAACTCACCAGAAAATTAGCCGATACCTTTGATGCCATCATTTTAGAAGACTTAAATGTTAAAGGGATGCAGAAGTTCAATTCAGGGCTTTCAAAATCGGTTTCGTTAGATTTTTCTTGGTATCAATTCACGACCTATTTAAAATACAAAATGGAATGGAAAGGAACGCATTTCGTTCTCGTTGATAGATTTTTTGCGTCCAGCAAGTTGTGTTGGCGCTGTGGTTGGAAAAACAACAACCTTACCTTACAAGAAAGAGCGTGGACTTGTTTAAATTGCGGGACTACTCACGATAGAGACGAAAATGCGTCTATTAATCTGAAAAAGGAAGGCACGAGAATCTTACGAGAAGAGAGATATATTACGATCATCCATGATGATACCCCTATCGTTGGAACGACGGGAAGTCACGCCTTTGGAGAAGATGTAAGACCTAAAGAGATCCTTCGGAATCTTTTCGGGCAGTTTTCGAGGAAGAAGGAATCTCGCCCTTTTAAGGGCGAGTAGTTCAATTAGTAACATCTTATGTTTATTAATACCCATTAATTCAACAAAAAACAATAAAACGCAACAATAATGATTGAATATCCGGATATCATAGCTGCTTACAATCGAATTAAAAATATTATAAATAAAACCCCAGTTATGACCTCAAGAACTTTAAATAAATTAACAAAGGCGGAAATTTACATTAAATGCGAGAATTTTCAACGAATAGGCGCCTTTAAAATGCGTGGAGCATATAACGCAATATCACAATTGACTGAAGAGCAGAAGGCAAAAGGCGTTATAGCACATTCAAGTGGAAATCATGCTCAAGCAGTTGCTCTCTCTGCGAAATTATTAGGGATAAAGGCAACGATAGTGATGCCCGTAACATCTCCTCAAGTTAAAGTAAACGCGACAAGAGATACATATGGTGCAGAGGTTGTAATGTGTGAAAATACTATTGAAGCTCGTATTAAAACGACAGAAAAATTAATAAGTAAATCTGGGTATACTCTAATTCATCCTTACGATAACGATAATATTATCGCAGGTGCGGGAACTGCTGCTTACGAATTAATAAATCAAGTCGACGATTTAGACATGGTATTTGCCCCCGTTGGTGGCGGCGCATTAGTAAGCGGTATATCAATAGCCGTTAAAGGTTTTAATTCAGATATTGAAGTTTACGCAGTTGAGCCTAAAAATGTAGACGATGCGTATCGTTCATTAAAGTCTGGCAAAATAGAAACTAATGAAACAATAAATTCCATTGCAGATGGTCTATTAACGAATCTAAGCGAAAGGACTTTCAATATCATAAAGAATTACATTGATGATATTATCACTGTTTCTGAACAAGAGATTGTTGATGCAATGCGTTTTCTTTGGGAACGGATGAAGCTGGTCGTGGAACCATCTGGTGTTTGTTCCCTTGCAGGAGTATTATCAAGTCAGATCCCTGTGGAAAATAAGAGAGTAGGAGTAATAATCAGCGGTGGAAATATTGATTTAAATGAATTTTTTAATTTAATTCAAAAAAAAATTAAAACCTAAAGAAGAGAGAGAATATAATGAAGGTTGGATATGTACAAACATCTCCTATCTTTGGAGAGAAAGATAAAAACTTTGAACAAATTAAAGAACTTACGAAAAGTATTAAGGCGGATCTGATTGTTCTTCCAGAACTTTTTGCAACTGGCTATACTTTTATTTCAAAGGAAGAAGCGCAAGATATGGCAGAAGATGCTAATGGAATAACTTCTAAATTTTTACAACAGATCTCTCAAAAAACTAGGGCTATTTTAGTAGGGGGCTTTATTGAAGAAGAAGGTTCTAAAATTTATAATTCCGCAATGATAATAAACGGAAAAGATATTATTGGAATTTACAGAAAAATCCATCTTTACAACAAAGAAAAATGTTGGTTTTCTCCCGGAGAAAAACCATTTAAAATATATGAGGTCAATAATGTAAAAATCGGCATAATGATTTGTTTTGATTGGATTTTTCCTGAATCAGTAAGGTCACTTTCACTTTTAGGTGCTGAAATTATTGCTCACCCTGCTAATCTTGTCCTTCCATATTGCCAAAACGCTATGAAAGTTCGGTGTCTTGAAAATCGAGTTTTTGCGGTTATATCTAATCGAATTGGAACGGAAAAACGCGGCGATGACGAATTTACTTTTACGGGTGCTAGTCAAGTCACATCATATAACGGTGAAGTTTTGTCGTCCGCTCCGGTTAACGGAACAAGCGTAAATATTGTTGATATCGATATAAAGCAAGCTCAAAATAAATCTTTAAATAGATTTAATGACTTGATTAAAGATCGAAGGCCAGAACTTTATGATTTTCGAGGAAATAGATGAAAAATAACGATAAAATAAATTTTAATAAGATACATCCTATTAAAACAATTTAAAAAATTCAGTTTTTTTATTTAAAAGAGTTTAATTTAATGTTTTATTTACTAATTTATAATGGATGAAGTTATTAAAGTTTTTAAAAGCAAAATAATAATATTTACGATTCAAATTCTTACATTAAGCTTATTTATACACTTCTTTGATTATAAATTTAAAATAGACTTAGATAAAGATGTTTCTATAGAACGAAGGAACATTATACAATTTATCTCGAATTATATTATGTTTAACGATTTATCAAGTCTATATTTTATTTATTTTATCTGGTTTGTTGTGTCTTTAATTCCAATTTTTATTTTTAACGATTATAAGAAAGCTTATTCGTTGAATTTAAAAACATTTTTTTTTCCAAATTTCTTCTTTTATGTCTTTTTATACAGATATTCACCTAATTATTTTAACGTAAACTTCCAAATCCTTTTTATTCAGACTATTTTACTTGGATTTTTTATTGCAATTTTCTCATTGGGGCTCACCTCTATTATAAAGATAATTAGAAAGCCTAAAAAGGAGACTATATATGAAAATATGTTAAAAATTGCAGAAAGGAGTAGATCTAAATGCACTCAATGTGGAACTGAATTTAATTCCATCCCTCAATATTGCTACAATTGTTTAAACGAACTGTTAATAAGTGATAGCAATGCCGAACAATAACGAAGAAAATTCTTTGGATCTTTTATTTAAGCCGAAAACAGTAGTAATTTATGAAGCAAAAGAAAAATTAGACTATTTTATAGAAGGCTTTAAATCGCAAGGATTTAAACAAGAGAATTTGTATTTAATATCCCCAACCGAAGAAGAATTGTTTGACATTAAGTGCTATAAATCTATTAATGATATTCCTGCCGATACGATTGATCTATTAATCTTAGCTGTAAGAAGAGATATACTTATTCAGTCTTTAAAAGAGATTTTAGCTGTTAAACATGTAAAATTTATTCACTTATTTACTGCAGGAACCGGTGAATACGACGAAATAGGTGTGAAAATTGAAGAACAGATAAAAGAAATATTAGATAACGAATACCCTAATATACAAGCAATTGGTCCTAATTGTATGGGAGTTTATTGTCCAGGTCATAGCGCTTTTATGCCAATGTTTCCTACGGAAAGTGGAAATATTGGGTTGATTTTTCACTCCGGCGCTTTATGTAGTAGAGCAATAACTTACGGGTCAATTAGACATAATCTCAAATTTTCTAAGGGAGCGAGCGTAGGCAATTGCGTAAATTTACAAGTTTCTCATATCTTAGAATATTTTAACCAAGACGATGAAACTGAGATAATAGGTATATATTTTGAAGGTTTTTCTCGCTTTAGTAAATTGGAAGGGAGAAAAATATTTAAATTATTGAAAAGTATGCGAAAGCCAGTTATATTTTTAATAGGCGGTAAAAGCAAGAGAGCTCAAACTGCTGTTTTAACACATACTGGCTCCTTAGGAACAGATGAAAAAATATGGCAGGCAATTTTTAAACAAACATTATTGATTGAAGTTGGAAGTTCCTTTGATGAATTGATCGATTATTTATTCATGTTTAATGTATTTTACAAAAAAAGTCGAAAATTAACATTAAAAGAACAAATAAGTTTATATCCAAAAGGAAAAAATGCTTTAGTTATTATAGGATCTGGCGGAATGGGTATCATAGATGCAGATATCCTCACTGAAGTGGGTATTAATTTGCCATTATTTGACGATAAAACGAAACAAAAAATAATGAAAGCATATCCTCTTAAAATTGGGTCGCTTAACAATCCAATCGACACTCCCTGGATTTCACGATCGAAAGGATATCCAGATTTGTGCAAAGCAGCAATTACAGAAAAGATAGATATCGTTATAATGCATTCAGGTTATTGGCGTCGTGGTGGGAAGAGTTTTGAAATTTATTATAACAATTTAAAAACAATAAAGGAGTATATAGAGTCTCTAAATAAGCTTTTAATCCTTATAGTACCTGAATATCCCGACAGTAGAAGAAAAAGATATTATAAAAGACTTGTTAAAGATGGTTTTGTTGTATTTTCCGATCTTAGAAGAGCAGCTAAAGCTTATTTAGCTTTTTACGAACATGGGAAAAAATTACGAAGAATGGTGGAGAAAGATCTATAATAATTACCAGTAAGAGGAAAATAATGTTAAAAGATCAAGAAAAAATTAAATCGTTAGATTTGCTGTTTAAGCCTAGAACTATTGCAATTTATGAAGCAAAACAAAAAGTTGGATATTTCGTTGAAGGTTTAAAATCACAAGGATTTAACTTAGACAACTTGTATTTAATTTCTCCATCTCAAGAAGAATTATCTGGAATAAAATGTTTTAAATCTATTGACGATATTCCTAGCGATTTTATTGATCTTTTAATTTTAGCCGTAAGAAGAGAATTAGTTGTCCAATCTTTAAAAAACATATTCGTTAAGAAAAAAGTGAATTTTGTCCATTTATTTACAGCAGGGATGGGCGAGTCTGATGAAGAAGGATTAAAAATTGAAAACCAGATTAGAGACTTTTTTGAGAATCATGAGGCTCGCGCAATAGGACCTAACTGTTTCGGAATATACTGTCCTAGTGGAAAAAACGCATATATGCCTTTTTTTCCAAAAGAGAGCGGAAGTATTGGTTTAATCTACCATTCTGGAGATCTCCTTACAAGAACGGTTCGGTATGGAGATATTAGATATAATCTTAGGTTTTCCAAGTGTGCGAGTATTGGAAATTGTTTAAGCTTGCAGGTCTCAGATTTTCTGAAATATTTTAATGAAGATGAGGAAACTGAAATGATTTGTATATATTTTGAAGGTTTTTCTCGCTATGGCAAATTAGAGGGGAGAAAATTAATTAAATTGTTGCAAGAAATGAAAAAACCTGTGTTAATTTTAAGAGGGGGTAAAACTAAAAGAGGCCAAACCGCTGTCTTGACACACACAGGCTCATTAGCCAGTAATGAAAAGATTTGGCAAGCTGTATTCAAACAAACACCGTTAGTTGAGGTTGGAAGCTCATTAGAGGAAATAATCGATCATTTATACATATTTTATGAATTTTACAAGAAAAATCGAGATTTACCTTTAGAAAAACAAATAGCCCAATTTCCAAAAGAGAAAAATGCTCTGGTTATCCTCTGGAGTGGCGGATTGGGAATAATAGATACAGATGTCCTCACTGAAATAGGGATTAATTTACCTTTATTTGACGGGAAAGCGAAAGAAAGATTGATGAAAGTACATCCTGTTAAAATTGGGTCGCTTTCCAATCCATTAGATCTTCCTTGGATTTCTAGCAATGAGAAATATCTCAAAATATGTAAAGCAGGAATTTCAGAAGATATTAATCTTCTGATTATGCACACGAGTGCACGGAGTCGTGGATATAAGAAGCGTTTTGAAAACTTAACGATAATAAAAGAATACGTAGAATCTTTAAATAAAATGTTAATCTTAATATTGCCCGAAACACCCGAAAAAATTCGAAGGAGATATTATAAGGGACTTATTGAAAACGGATTTATCGTTTTTCCTGAACTTAAAAGAGCTGGAAAAGCATACTTAGCATTATATAATTATGGAAAAAAAATTAAAAGATTGGAGCATAAATTTTAGATTTTTTAAATTCTTCATTACTATATATGTTAGAATATATTAGAGGTTAATAATGTCTAAAAAAAAAGAAAAAAATAAAAATTTAGATCCTTTATTTAAACCGAAAACAGTAGCAATTTACGGTGCCAGCGAAAGGGGTTCAACAAAACATTTTATTGGAGGAATGGAAATCCAGGGATTTGACAAAAATAAACTTTATTTAATCAATCCGTCAAAAGAGGAATTGTTTGGATTAAAAGTATATAAATCGCTCAAGGAAGTTCCTGAAGATGAAATTGATCATCTCATTCTATCAATTAGAAGAGAAATCTTAGTCCAAAGTTTAAAGGAAATTTTTTCACAGAAAAAAGTGAATTCAATCCAAATCTTTACCGCCGGAACGGGAGAATATGATGATGAAGGAATACAAATCGAGAAGGATATTAAAAAAATGGTTGATGACGATAAAATTGAAACTAGAATTATTGGTCCGAATTGTATGGGGATTTACAGTCCAAACGGGCATATAGCTTACTTGAAAAGCTTTCCACAACAACCTGGTAACATTGGCTTGATATTCCAATCCGGCGACTTACACACCCGATTGATTAAATTTGGTTATTTAAGATACGAGCTTAAGTTTTCAAAAGGAGTTAGTATAGGAAACACCATAGATCTTCAAATATCTGAGGTTTTGGAGTATTTCAATAATGATGAGGAAATCGATATAATCGCCGTATATTTTGAAGGGTTCTCTAAATTTTATCCAAATGAGGGTAAAAAATTATTAAAAACTTTTAAAATTATGAAGAAACCTGTTCTTTTTATGAGAGGTGGTGAAACTAAACGCGGACAAACGGCTGTTCTAACGCACACAGGTACGATCGGAACTAAACAAAAAATATGGGATGCCGTGTTCAAACAAACATCCGTCATTAAAGTTCCCAGCTCTCTAGAGTCGATATTAGATTATATTTATATTTTCTATACATATGTAAATAGATATAAAAAACTCGGAATAAATATTAATGAAATTCCATATCCTACTGGAAAAAATACTCTCGTAGTACTATGGTCTGGAGGATTTGGAATATTGGCAACGGATACATTGACAAAATTAGGTTTAAATTTGCCAACATTTAGTGGAGCATCTTTGGAAAAACTAAGAAAAATATACCCGATTAAAATCGGAAGCTTATGCAATCCTTTAGATATGCCGTGGATCGCTTATACTAAAGAATATTTAGAGATAAGTAAGGCGGCAATCGCAGAAAACATTGATCTCGTTATAATTGAAACGGATGTTCCTAAGAATTTTAAGCAAACCAAGCATTTTGCAGGTATTTACTCTAATTTAAAAAAAATTAGGGAATATGTAGAATCCTTAAACAAAATCCTAATCTTAATACTTTACTAATATCCAAGTCCAGACCGAAAAGAATTTTACGAGATGCTTATTGAAGAGGGATTTATAGTCTATCCTGAACTTAAAAGAGCTGGAAAAGCATACTTAGCATTATATAATTATGGAAAAAAAATTAAAAGATCGGAGCATAAATTTTAGATTTTTTAAATTCTTCATTACTATTTTTCTCAGTTCTGCTTGATGGATCGGTGTATTTTCGCTGTTATTCTTAGTTTAACTCTTTTTTTTATATACTCCTTTTAAACTTTCCTAATTCTCCTAAAGAATTTAACCAATAATGAAACTCCTCGTAATACTGATAAGATTTTCCGCGATAACGAATTAATTGCTGAATGCTTTTATAATAACCACCTTGTTTTATTTCAATACCGTACTCTTTAGCAAGTCTGATTATTGATCCTCGATTCACACTTAATGTCTCTGCGATAAACTTAGGAGATAAGAATTCCAACATCCGTTGTAATTTATCTTTGGGTAATACCTTCATTAACCAACGCCTTACATCAGAGACACCATATTTCTCAAGAAACTCAAAGGATTCTCTTTTTCTTTTAAGACCACCTTTGTAAGTCTTTAACATTTTTTTGAAAAGTTCAGTACCTAAATAAAGCTTATGCACTTTACCTTTTATCATCATTTCTTTTTTATAATCGTATACCTCTGTAACTTGTAGGGTTATTTTGTATGGAAGACCAAAATATCTTTTTATTTGAGATAAAAACTCTCTGCTAGAAGATATAATCTTAGGAACTATATGTTTTATATCACCATTCTCGTCCTTAACTAAACCAAGGGAGCCATCTCCCTCATAAATCCCGAAGAGTAGAGACAACATCAATTCTTCGCTTCCCAAATCAACAAGCTTTGGAACCTTTACCCTATGCCCCTTTTTATCGTCGAATTTGTATTCCATCCCTAATCTTTCCAAATCTTTAGCCATATCATTACTCATCCATCTCACTTGACTCATTGGATATTCCTTATTTGTAAAACTACAAGGGGTATTAAACGGATAAATATATTCAGGATTGAGACCAAGTTCACGACACAAATCATGAAGAACTTGCTCATCTCCCCTTTGCAAAACAACGATTATTCTGTAATAATCCCTATACATTGTATGCTGTATAGCAATACAACCATCTGCAAGCAAAAATCCTAATAATCTAGCTTGTTCTTTCCTAAATATTTCGGAGAAGTAATCCACCTTGAAATTTGGATGATGATCATATATGTGGGAATTCGGCTTTGGTTTTGGGTTAAATTTTATCTCGTAATCACTAATAAATCCAATAATGTCTTGCTGAGCCTTTAAAAGTGGTTCTTCTAAGTCGGGGTGTTTGCGTATCCATTCTTGAACCTTTTTCTTGAGACTTATCCTCATATTATTCAACACGGATTTGGCAATTATTTTTTTAGCGTTTCTTGACGCTCTTTGATCAAAAAGAAAAGACCGTGTCAACCCAAAAAGTTCAGAACTCATTTTATAAAAGATCTCATAAGGCTTAAATAAAAATTTGATTTTATCACCGATGTTTTTTATGTAATTTTGAATGTTATCTGTTAACCACCGATTGTAATGTTCTGGAAGTTGTTCTGAATCAAAATTCCCCCGATTTGTCATAAGTGTATGCCTCCTTGTTTCACAATAAAAATCTTTTTTTGACATGGAAAAGATTCCGTCTTTATATAAAAATGCATATCTTGTACAAAATGCTTCTTCCCTAACCATATCTCTATATATTCTCTTGTGCTTATAAACATATTGCAAATTTTCGTTTTGATTGTTGTTATTTTATTCACATAGTTTAATTGTTTTCTCGAATTTATATATAAACGGAGTGTAATAATTTACTGATTTCCTCAACTTATTCGCTATTTTTAACATTTACGAGTTTAAATTAATTACCGTTGTTATTATTTGTAAAAGAAAAATCTTGTTAATTTTTGGTTTTATTTTCAGAGATTTAGGGTAAATTTCGGTCTCCTTTTTCTACATTTCGTTTCTTTTTAAATACTTTTCTGTAACACTTACAGCACGGAATTCCGAATTTGATTCCTTTTCGCTTAAATTTCTTGTACGCGCCTATTAAAAAAGCTTTATTCTTAAATGTAAGATTTAGCTGCCCGTTAACCTCAACTTCATTAATGGAAGTAATAAAATTTATCCATAATAAAATTTCAAAAATTAGTGTTATTGATAAATTAAAAACCATAATCTTGTGAATAAATTCATATCGTACGACAACAAGTAAATATCCAAGAACTATTGCAAAAACTAAATTAAATATCAGACGAAGTTTTTTCAGATGATTTAAACGAACGCTTGATTTCAGCGTAATAAAGATAAATCTCGTGGATTATTCCTACAACTATAAAAGGAATTACGGCAATCCAATCAATAAAACCGTAAACTGTAAAACCAACGATTCCGATGATAAGTCCGAATAGCACGATATCAATTTTATACTATTGTCAGTAAGATATAATTCCTCAAGATTGCTTAAGTTCCCTATTGATTCTGGAATAAATTTAAAATAGTTCAGCTGGAGTTCTAAGATTTTAAGCGACTGTAAATTCTTTAGGGAATCTGGAAGGGAATCTAACTTATTTCGATCTAAAGATAATTTTTCAAGTGAAGTTAGGTTCCTTATGGATTCGGGGAGATTTTTTAACTGATTGGAACTCAATTTTAGTGATTTTAATGATATAAATTCACCGATAAATTCTGGAAGAGATTTTAATTGACCATAACTCAGATCTAAATCTTTTAGTAATTTTATATCATCTTAAAATTAAAGAGATCATCTAAATCATCTAAATTAGTAGAAGTTTCGCTAAGGTCTATTCTCCCATTTACGAATGGTACTTTACTACCACCAATATTTATAAATTCGTCAGCCCTGAGTTTTCTCATTATATATTAGAAGTATGATTATAATTAATTGTCTTAACCTATAATAAATGCAACAGAAATATATCTTTTTCACTTTATTAGACTTTATTTATATCTACTCTCTCTAGTCTGTTCGATAGATCTCTTATATTCTCCTCTATAACAACCTACGCAAATCCATTCATAAGAAGGATCCTCTATAAAAATCATATCATTATCTGATTTATAGCACTCTTTACATATAATTATTGAAGATTCAAAAGCTCTCTTTAGTTCAAATCTATTTTCCTTTAATTGATTTGATTCCCGTAATTCTTGTTCGTTTGGCTTCTTTCCATCATCATACTCACCAATATGATTCAATTTTTTAATTAATGCATCTAATCTTATCTCTTCATCATAATATGCTAGTACTAAAATTTTCCTTAGAAAATTTCTATTTCAAAATTAGTTTAGAAATGATTAGAAGATAAATTTGATATTATCAATTATCCTATAAAATAATGTTAAAAAAAATAGTTGAATTTTAAGTTGCCTTTAAATGTGAATTTAGGAAATTTTGCGAGAAGACAAGTAGAAAATTTCCTAGAGGATATACAAAGAGAGATAAATCTTCTTGAAAATGATAAAATCTTAAACGAGTTTAAACGCAATAATTTAGCAATTTTGAAGAAAGCAGGTTTACCATTTTTAATTGAAAATTTTCAATCTTATAACCATAAAAAAAGGATAGACTCTATTATTCTCATAAATATTGGGTATCTTTCAATTTCAAAGAAGTCAGGTATTCAAATCTATGATCTTGATTTTTTAGAATTTATAATCAATTTGTTATCCTCTGAAGAATTATTTAAATATGGAATAATTTCCTTTCACTTACTTTTGAATCAATATGTTAGATATGAGAGAGGTATTCACGGATATAATAATTTTTTTTTTAAAGAGCTAGTAAAAGAAATTGATGAACCTAACAGAGATTTCTTATATCAAACGATTATTGAAGGTATAATCAATAATAAGGAAATAGAAAAAAATCCAAATAATTACTTTGAAATTTTAGATAAACATTTATCCACAGATTATAGGAGTATTGATAATTTAAATTATAGCTTATTCTTTGATAAAATTTTTAAATTAAACGATGATTTGTTAAAAAATTACAGAGATCCATTATTTAACTTAGTTGAGTCCCATATTACACAAATTTTTCAAAGAGATAATGTATTTACGGTTTTTAAACATATTTATGTAAACCTTTACAACAAAGAGGAAGAAATATTCCAAAAAATGGATGATTATCTTGAAAAAAATATTGAGAATGTTGGATTTCTCAGTAAATTAATAGTCCTAATCAATAATTTTATGCCTAAAAATTATTCTCATTATTTCTATAAAAAATTCTATAAAAATTATTTTAATTTATCTTATCAATTGAAGAAAGAAAGGAAATTTTACGAATTAGGTTTATTGTGGGATAGTTTTAAGATTTTTAATTTAAAAGATTCGGAAAGTGGGGAAATAATTGATAAAGAATATTTTCAAAAGTTAATTGATGATTTTAAAATTATACTGCATTCTGGAGAATCAATTTTATTTAACGCTAGATATATGGAATTAGAAGAATTACTTAATATTCGCCCTGTTACTAAACCTATTGTGTTATTAGGGAATACCAAAGAACCAGCAATAGAAGTAAAGAAGATTACAATCAAAGAACAGAAAAAAGAGCTTACGGAGGATAAACTACTTGAGATTTTAATAAATGATGTGGCTTCTCTGCAACAAAAAAATCGAGCAATAAAAGAAGAAGAAGATAAATATACAGTCATATCGTCAGAAATACTCAATCGTTCTTTAGCACCCTTTAATTATTTTACTGATGTTCAAGATTTATCTGGCAAAACTGATAAAATAGAGAATAAAAATCCAGAACTGGGAGGGATGGGAGAATTAGATTTAAGATTTCTCAATGGAAACCGTAAATTAAGTCATATTGGTGAAGCTTTAGTATTACATAGTATAAACACAGATTATACTAAAGCTCATTTAAAGAAAATATTTGATTATGACGCTAACGGTTTACCTGTTAATTTTATGATAATTTATTCAAAAGTGAAAGATTTTAATTCATTATGGCAGAAATACTCGAATTTAGTAAAGGAATATGAATTCGAATATCCTCTTATTGACAAAGAATTTGTTGATCTTTCTGAAGAGCTGACAAAATATGCTGGAATTAAAGTTGGTTTAACAAAGCATTTAAGAGGCGGGAGAATTTGTAAACTATATCACTTTTTTATAGACTTTTACTAGTTTCTTTTTACTTTCTTAATCAATTAGGGAATTCCGATACTACATCCTCTATCGCCCTAAAGGAGGAGAATTATGATGTTGAAATATTAATAAAATATCATTTTCATAAAATATATAGGACAAAAATGATAATTATAATAAAAAGGTGAATGTATGTCAACTAGAAGAGAAAAGGAGCAGATGTATTCTGCTTTTTATACGAGCTTAAAAAATTTTCTCTATAATAGTTCGGGAGAAAATATTGGTGGCGTTGCCAGATGGGGTTCTCGTACAACAGGGGAACATAGAGATGATAGCGATTTAGATGTGATTTTCTGGATAGTAGGAGATCCTGCTAAACAGAATGTATATGACGATTTGATAGATAAAATGAAAAAGACTCTAGGAGTTAATCCGGATACGGGAACTAGTGGGAATGTAATAAAAATTTGGAAGAAAGGTATTAAATGTGATTTGAGATTACTTACTAAATCAGGATATAAAAATCAGATAGAAACAAGAAGGTATAGCGAATAATTCTAAATTAAAAACAATATAAGATGATTACATTGGACATAAAATCGGAAGGAGAAGCACTTTTAGAAGCCCATAAAAACCTATACGAACTGCTTATTAAAATTCCTGAGAATAGAAAAATGACTTATTTAGAAGAAATCAAAAAAGGTGTTAAAATAGGGAAACCTCGTTTTAAGAACCCCAAATACCAATGGACCAAAAATCTTCTTGTCGATTTAAGAGACCATTTACAGAACATTTGGAATTTTTTTGATAAGTATTCCTATTGGTTTGACGATACCTTAATACCGTTGCTGGACACCAATGAAAGGAGGGTGTCAAAGAAATCCATAATTTTTCTGTTAGAAGAAGAAGTGTGGAGCACGGATGAGGTCTATGGAAAGTATATCATAGAAGAGAGTCAAGACGGTGTAACCATTAGTTATTCCCGAAGGGACAGAAGACTTCAACAAATTATACTAAAGACAAAAGAAGAATCTGAAGTAAAAGATTGGATTTGTAAGGATGCGATACGACAAATACAGAGCCAGTTTGATTTTTTATGGGATAAGTTAGAAACGGAGATACAAGCGTGCATTGATGAGATTTACCATAAGCCCCCAAAATTTACTCTCAAACCAAATTACCTGAAAGATCAGCTTGATAAAACAATAGAAATTTCCGAACAATGGGCAGAGGCGGGATTACTAAACTTGGGGAGAATTGTAGAACATTGGTTATTAAATAAAATGGGAATGAAAAGTGCTCCTTTTTATTCTGATCTTATTAGAGACGCAGAGATTGCTGGGTTAATTGATATGAATGAAAGAAAACTCCTGAGGAATATAAGGAGTAATTATAATGATTTGAAGCATAAAACCTATTATAAAATTAATAATGAGGATATAAAACTAATGGTAAAAGGCTTTTGTAATTTATTTAAATCTTGAATTTGGCTATATAAAATCAATCTTTTCATTCTTTCTTGAGAATAAATTTCTGACATATTTTTTTATTCTCTTCTTTTTTCTTATTATTTCAATGATTTTATCTAACTTTTTTAATATAAAATATTCAATAGAATTAGCTTGTTTAGATAAGAAATAATCATAAGAAAATCTTTCTTCAATTATTTGTCTGAGATTCCTTGTGTATGATATAAAATTATCAAGCAGACTATTTTCTCTATTATCCGAAACAAATTTAACTTCCATTTCTATTCCTATCTCTTGAAAAATGTAATCCTTTAATCCTTCAGACAGATAATTATATTGGGGATGATTAGTGATTAGATATAATCCTCCCGTTGTCAATTTAAAGTTAATTGAATAAATAAAATATATATGTTTGAACTCCATTAAAACCTCTGCTTTATTATTACGGGTTATAGAAATGACTAAATCTTTTGGAACTCTGAAATTGGGAATACCACCCCAATTTAGATAATTTTCTAAATCAAATTGTATCTCAGCAATGTAAGAGTCTTTATTCAAAATAGGTATATCATCAAGAGTGAGTGTATCCGCCTCTAAATCTTCTAATATTTCAATACGATATTGCATTTCCTTATTAAGATTATTTATTTTTATATTCCAACCGCTTTGGAAGAAATACGCAATATCCCTTATTATAATATAGGGGGCGATTTCTAATAGGAAAATATTTAGTTTCCTTTTATTACCCAGGAGTTTTGATTCAACTTCTTCGGGTAAATTTGCTAAAAATTGACCATATTGTTGTTTTACACCCTTAGGTTCCTCTAGGAGATAATTCATCCTTAAATCATTATTATAGACAATAACCATTCTTAAATAATCTTTAAAATCAATTTTTTTATTCTGAAATGCATCTCTTAATTCTTGCACATCTAACCGATATTTTCCATTAGTACTTCTTGAATAAAAACGATCCCACGCTTTAAAAGAGACTCTATGGGGACTAAGCCAACTCCGATTTATTCTTATAATTAAAATATACCTTGAGTTTTTTAATTTAAGTTCTTTAATATTTAAGGCAGAAGACGGAATATTCGGTTCAATTCCGTCTCTTATAATATGATCTAATCTTAGAATCTCTTGATCTACATTATTAATAACAATTCCTTCTAATTTTTCAGGTTTTCCCGACTTCCTATTTTCAATAACACCATAGATTATATCACCACCTATAGCATTAGCAAAAGAGGAGACATCTGCTAAGAATTCTTTTTTCTCAGAATCACTATTACCTAGTATTTCTGACTTATATTCTAATACTTTTTTTTTAATCCTCTCTTCATCTATAAGATATTGAAGATCCGCTTCTGTGATATCTTGCAAAGGTTTATTTATGACATACATTTCAAAAATTTTTTGGGATACATTTACAAATATATTTTATAAGTAGGAATTTAAAATCATTTTTTTCACTCTTTTCCTAATTCTAGATATTTTTAACTTTAGGGAGATAAACAATCCGTTTCTGCTCTTTTATTGTACCTGGTTCCTCGTGTGAATAAGCAATTTTAAGTTTAATTCTGTCTGTTTTATAAGAATCGGGTAAATATATCAATAAAGGATGGAGATCTATTATTGTATTATGCTTAATGCGATCTAAATGGTAAATAATTTCCCATTTAGTATGTTTATCTTTATTTTCTGAAGATATACGCATATTAAGTTGTAAATTATGCATTCGTACTATTTTTTCAGTGCCTCTTAGATAAATTCCTGTTTGTAATTCTTTTCGAAGTTTTTCTAAAGAACCATCACCATTATATTCAGGTAATTCGGGTTTTACTGGTTTCTTAATTAATTCCCCTATTGTTAATACAAAACTATTTTCTAATATTGTTGTTATATATATTTCTATATCATTATAAGGATGGTTACAATCGTTGCGAAGAGTAAGATTTATTTCTTGATGATTGTTAATTTGCTCTAATTGTTTATTATATATATCTAATAATTCTTCAATTTCCTCTTTAAGTTCATATTTAAGTTCAGATTCATCATCATACTCAAAATTATCTTCGAGTAAATCGTTTATACTTATTAACTCTGGTTTATCAGAGATTTCTTGTAGAATAACCTCTTTTGCCATTTGATCATCAAAATAAACACCTAAATCAGGAAGCTTCGGTGTTTCTTCTTTTTTATCCTCAAATGCCAATATTGCTTTATATTTTTCATCTTCCATCCAATCTATTCCCTTTATCCCTATTTCCAAAGCATATTTAATAAGTGCAAAATCCGCAGTGATAAGATATACATTATCTAAATCATTAGAGAATTTGATTATAATTTCAGCAAGAATATGGTGATCTTTTTCATTTTCATCTAGTAGGTTTCTATATTTTGAAGGTATTGCTTTCCAATGAATCTTTTTGTATGAAATAACCACTGGTATCCTATTCTGAAGCTCTTTATTTTTATCATATTTTTTAAAAAATGAGACTAATTTCCTAGCTCTTTTTTTAAGTTTTATATTATTTGAATACTTTAAATCATCAATTTCTTTAAGAACAGCAGATGTGATTAAAATAATTACCTCTTGGTCTTCAAAGATCGATCCCCATCTAATTTCAGTTATGAATTTTCCGTGAAGTAAAAGATTACTATCAGGAACTAAGACTTTCATCGATTTCAATTTATTTATGATTATTTTTATAATTATATCATTTTGTCTTATCCATCAATAAAATAAACAGAAATATATCTTTTTCCAATTTTTTACTAAAATTTTGCTATAAATCGAATATAGGTTCGTGTTCAACATCATCTTCCCAGTAATTGAATTTTTCCAACATTTTCAGTAATATATTCTTTTCAATTCGAGTATTTCGAGGGATGTTAAATCCTAATGCATTTAGAGTAGCTGGCATACTTAACTCTAAACCATTCGCTATATTTTTCTCTGTTATAACACTCATCGGTATCTGAATACTATTTACACTTTCTTCCTGATATGGATATAATTCTTGAAATTTTATCATAGCTTGTAGATTTCCCAATATACCCATCTTTTCCATCCTATAATTCATTATAAAAGCTTAAAGCCTTCCGATTCCATATTTCTAAAGTAATGAAACAAGTCTAGCGTTTCTACTTCATAAAATGGTTTATCTTCGATAATTTTAGGGATGAATAAGACATTTGAAGCTTTAATGCTTTCTTTTAGACTATCGGGAACAAATTCTTGATTTATTATTGAATCCGTGGATATCTCGCTATCATTTATTGTTAATTCAAAATCTTGTTGACCACACATTTTAATCATTAAAATATTAATAGACCTCCCTCTTATATCTTGACATTAATGAGTTATTAAATTTTATCAATTAGTTAGAAATTGCTTCTTATTTCTTTTTCATATTCTAGCTTAAATTACCTAATATAAAGGTGTACAGAATTAAAGAGGATTTTAATAAGATTATCTTCCTCCAATCTTTTTATACTTTATTTTTAATAGATTATTAAAAAATTACTGATTGGGATGTACTCCTTTAAAACTAGAAGCATTAGAGTGATTGATGATAAAAGTATTGAACTAGAAGCATTAGAGTGATTGATGATAAAAGTATTGAACTTGAAATACTTTACCAATATCCAAGTCCAGACAGAAAAGAATTTTAAAAAAAGAACTAGGCTTTTTTATTTTAAATTATAAAAAAATAAAAAAAGATTTGATAAGGAGTTCTAATCACTCATTTTTGTAATGCTTTCAAAGCGATTTTGGTTGAGACTTCTGCTTCTTCTACAGTTACCATGCCAATTGTCACAGCGCAGATATTATGTTTCGATATATATTCGTATGCCTTTTGTGGATCTAAGTTTCCGGCAGCTAATGTTTTCATACCAACAAACGAGCAATCTTTATTATTGTCGACAAGCTCTTCTAACTTTTTTCGATAACCCATCATGAAACCCCTTCTATTAAAGGGAATTAAAAATGCCTTTGCTTTCGCATTTTCAAGGGCATATTCTAAAGTTGAAACAGGATTATGTGCTGCTATTCCTGGAATTATACCACGAGAGGATATATCGTCCAACATTTTAAGAAGCTTATCATCCTTTTTATCGGAAACCGAGCCATGAGCAAAAATTATCTTTGCATCAATGTCAATTAAATCTTCAATTCTGGGATCTGGACCTGGAAATGTAGAACCCGTTACTACAAAATCGCTATGCGTTTCATTCATTATTTTAGCAGCTTCACAAATTTTCCCTAAAGAAACAGCTTCTATACCACGACCTCCGGCTTTATAACAAGCTTCTAAAATTTCAACCATAGCATTTGCTTTATTTAAAAACTTTCTACGATAAATACGCGCATTTTTTCCAAATTGTGGAGCACCTGCAAAAGGAGATGTTCCAGTTGATACAAGTGGTATATCTACTCCTTCTATCTTACAAAAAATTTAATTTACACCTCAAATTTTTTCTTAATTATTATCATTACATACTCTATTCTAATTTAATAGTTATAGAATAAATTGAAAGTTAAGAAATAAAATTAATTGAAAGTGTTGAAAAGTATAAAAAATTTAAATTTACTTAATTATCAAAAAAAATCGGAAAATCTAAAGATAATACATAACTTACAGATTTATTAAGACTATTTAAAGTAAAAAATTAAATTAAATACCATTACATTAGATTTGAAATTAAAATTCTATACCTATTCAGCAAGTTTCTAATGGATGATTTCAATGAAAGATGAGAATAGAAATTCTTTAGATCATTTGTTTTATCCTCGCAATGTTGCGATTTATGAAGCTAGTGAAAAATTGTGGTATTTTATGATGGGGCTTGAGGAACTGAAGTTTGATAAGAATAAGTTATATTTAATCAGCCCATCAAAAGAAAAATTATTTGATATGAAATGCTATCAATCTTTAGATGATGTTCCCGACAATACAATTGATTATCTAATATTATCTGTAGGAAGAAATAGGATAGTCGAGAGTCTTAAAAAAATACTACCTCAAAAAGAGATAAAAACAATGCATATCTTTACCGCGGGAATGGGAGAATCTGATAATGCAGGTGTGTATATCGAGAAAGAAGTATATGATATATTGAACGATGACAATAATAATACTAGAGCTATAGGGCCAAACTGTATGGGTGTCTATTCTACTAAAGGACACTTGGCTTATGAACCATTATTTCCAAAAGAGCCAGGAAACATATCATTAGTGTTCCAATCAGGCGATCTTCATTCTCAAATGATTAGAATTGGTTCAGAGCGTCATGGCTTAAGGTTTTCAAAAGGAGTTAGCATTGGAAATTGTGTAGACCTTCAAATCAGCGATTTCTTGGAATATTACAATAATGATGAGGATACCAATTTAATTTTAGTTTACCTTGAAGGCATAAATGCACTTTATCCTAACGAAGGAAAAAGATTATTAAACACATTCAAAAGCATGAAAAAACCTGTCTTATTTATGAATGGTGGAAGTACAGAGAGAGCACAAACTGCTGCACTATCTCATACGGGATCAATTGGTACAAATCAAAAGATTTGGAAAGGAATTTATCAACAGACACCGATAATTGAAGTTCCCACTTCTCTTGATGATATGATAGATTATGCATATCTTTTTTCCAATGTAATAAATAGATATAAAAATAATAAAAAAGAAGTAACATATCCAAAAGGTAAAAACGCGTTAACAATTCTCTGGTCCGGAGGTTTTGGGATATTAGCTACAAACACTTTAACAGAATTAGGTTTAAATGTGCCTTATTTTGAAGGAGAAACTTTAGAAAAATTAAGAAAAATATACCCTGTTAAAATCGGTAGTTTGTCGAATCCTATAGATTTACCATGGATATCCTCTTCTGACAAATATCTAGAGCTTGCTTTGACAGCTATCACAGAAGATATGAATCTTGTAATGATATTAACTGATGCTTGGGAAGAATTTGAAGAAGAGGAACACTCTAAAAAGCAATACAATAATTTATTGAAAATAAAAGAACACACAGAGTCGATGGGTAATGTTCTTATCTTAATTCTTCCTGAATATCCCGCTCGAAGGCGAAAAAGATATTTAAATAAGCTCACGAGAGATGATTTTATTGTATACCCCAATTTTCGAAGAGCTGCAAAATCGTTTCTGGCTCTTTATGAATACGGAAAGAAAATTAAAAATTTAAATAATAAATAAAAAATATTTATTCTCAGAGATTTAAAACGGATTTTTCTATTAATAATATTTTACATTTTAGATTTAGTTTTTTTTATTGATGGTCTGGTCGCTAAAACTCTCCTAGATTCTTCAGTAATCTGTTTCAATTCATCTATTCTTGGAGATCGACCGGTTTCTATTGGACAAGTGGGAGCAATTATGCCCGTTGTGCTTCTGGAGATGGAGGGTGCTTTTATAGTGTTTAATGCTGAAACTAATATCTTCTTTTCCTTCTCCACCATAATCAAACGGTTTTGGATCTCTAATTCTTTATCTTTAAATCCGGCATTACCAAACAAATTTGCCGCAGACTTTAGAAATCCAAGCCCGATTCTTAAGAATTTCCTCTTTTCTTCAAGATTTAATTCCACATTCACTCTGATTAAATTCCAAGTAGCATCAAAATAAGTTGAGGTAGCCAGAGCCCATTCCGCATCGCTTTCAAAATCCCCCTTCGCATACGAGGAAGCTGCTCTTCTGAGCATTAGTTTAACTTTAGAATATAATTGTGTTTTAATTTGAGTATCTTTAGATTCGTCGAACTTACATCCAAGCTCTAATGCTTGACAAAAGGCAGAATTCCCCGAAAATTGCACCTTTAATTTATTATCTGTGAAGATATCACTTGCTTTTATAAACAAATTTGCAGCTTCTGCGAACTTTTCGGGTTCTTCGTACTCTTCAGCAAGCGCCATACTTTCCCAAGCTCTACAGAGGTAATATATTGCTTCGAATTCCTTACGTTCCCGCTCGATTTTAAATGCCGAACAAATAAGCTTAAATTGGGAAGCCGCAACTGCAAGATTTTCTACAGCCTCGAGATGTTCGCCTTTATTTCTATATATTCTTGCTTTTTCAAGGTTTATTCTAGCGGAGCAATAGTTTATCAGTATTTTAGCTACTTTCTTGAGTTTCTCAATTCTTTCTTTTTCGCCTTTCTCTTTATACCTTTTTGAAGCTTTATTCAGTATCTTAATAGCTACATTAAAATTGATTCTGGTCAACTCATATTTTTCTATGGATTCTTCTTGCCTCTCATGTTTACTAAGTTGTTCTGCTTCTTCCATCAACGCCCAGGCAAAATAGTAATGACTTTCATAATTATATATACTTACTTTCTTCAAAATTTCGCTCGCTTTTTCGTAGCTTTCCTTTGCTTTTAGATGGTTTTCCTTTTTATGATATAATTTAGCTTTTTCAATTAATATCCATGCCCGAACATATTTGATCTTTTCTTTAACTCTATTTTTTAGGGGTTGATACTCGAGACCATTTAGAGTTTCTAAGTGAGCTTCTTCAGCGTTCTTATAATTTTCCACGGAAGCATTGTGGTTCCCCAATCGATCCTCTATACGAGCGATGTATTCGAAAGCGCTAGCTGCGTAGTAATGAGCCCCTCCTTCAATACTTTCCTTAATCACTCTGAGGAATATATCCTCTGCTCGCATTAACGGGTTATTTTCCCCTGTTATAATGCTCAATTCTTCGTAGAGACCTCCTAACCGCATTTGGGTAGAAAATAAACCCATCCGAGACTCTAACGAATACTTCATGCTCTCTTTTAAGGCAGATATTGTGGTTTTTAGCAGTTCGGCTCTATATTTCTTGTCTTCTGTAATATCCGCTAGAGTCTTGTAGGCAACATAAAGGGAGGTGTAGCCGAGAGAACGAGAGACTCCGCTTCCATACTCTTCTCCGATCTTTCTAGCTTGTTGAGCATAGTAAAGCATTTTCTGGGCGTATTCGTCTCGTAATTCTTTTTTTATAGAAAGAACCGTTAGTTGCGAATAAGATGATGTTAAAATCAGAAATACTGGCGAAGAATTATATGGATTAGAAGGTATCTTCAAGCACTCATTAGCATACTCAATTGCTTTTTCTGCGTAAACTTTTCTCAGGTCGGATGTGAAAAAATCTCGCATAGCCATGTTATTATAATAGTTTGCAGGAAAGAGGTTTGTAATAAAATTCAAATGTTGAAATACACCTTTATATATCTTTCCTAATTCTAGGACCTCACGAACATCGTTAAATATTCTATTCTGAACATACTTATATCTGAATCCTTGTATTGCGTACAAATGTAACATAGTTATGCTGACAATTATAAGCCAATTATTCCTTACTTTTCTTCCTAAGCTTAAAGATTTTTCAAGTAATTTTATTCCTTTGTCAAGATATTGCCATTGCTTTCTTTCGTTTAAAATTGAATTTAATGCAAATTCGGAGTAAGTACAACCAGCTACCCAATCAATAACTCCAAGGGAAAAAAAATCATTAACACTTTCACTAAACATTATGCTTTCATTACACTTTAACAGAAATTTCCTTTGTTTATCTTTCCAATAATCATCACGCATAGTATATTTTACAGCACTTTCAATTATATTTAAAGTTCTTTCAGCATATAACGACCACGCTAGTGACTCAATGTTTTTAACCTCTTTTGAAAGCATCCAACTCTTGATGGCTGCAGATCTGCCTCTCCGGATAAAATACTCAGTTTCCTCCAAATTGCTAGCAAAATCTGTAGAATATAATGATGTAATTGCTATAAGCTGGAAAGTCCTAGCAAGACCTTCTCGATCATTCTCCTTAGAATAATTCTCATTAGATTTAATTGAGATTTCACAAGACTGGTTCATTTTTTTCTTCGCTTCTACGAAAGAATTTGCTATGTTTGCAGTACAAAAGAATGATAATGCGTCACATTCTAATTCTTCAGATCTATTTCTCATCTGCTTAAAAAATGTCGCACTTTTTATAAATGCTTTAATAGCATATTTGCTTAATTTCAAATATTCTTCAGCAGTTTGTGCCCCCATACTTCCCAAAAAATGGATATTACCAAGTTTTTTGTAAACCTCTGCAGCATTTTTCACCATATCTTCATTTAAAAATAATTGGGCAATCATCTCATATAGTTTACCAGCTTCTACCCAATTATAAGCTTTCTCTTCAACAACCGCTCTTTCCATTAAAACAGCTACTTTTTCTTCGATCATTAATCTTAATCAAATTATAAGATTGATTATTATTTACCGGAGGTTTCTTACTTTTATTTTTAAGAATATTTAATAAACGGATTTTTCTATTTATAATATTTTACATTTTATAGATAGAAGAATTTATCCTTATTATTCTCCTTAAGAACGGCGAAAACGATAATAATTTCATTTCTACGATGCATATTTCTATAATTTACCACATTCCAGACAAATTTGATAGGTGTAAGCGCACATGTATATTAAAGTATTTCTTAACAATCTCAATTAAAAAATTTAAATACTGTACTGATATTTTGACGCTGTGTTTATTTTCTATATAATCAATAATCTTCTTAGTATAAACTTTTGCTCCTTTCTGGTTTTCGATATATTCTTTAATTAGCACAG
>JAUWBH010000190.1 GCA_030605085.1 Promethearchaeota archaeon
TTCTTTTAATTTATTACATTGTATTAAAACGTTAGTATCCAATAACCACATTACTCATCTGCACTTCTTTCTAATTTATATAATCGATTCATTCTTTCCTCCTCCATTTTTTTCGCTTTTTGGTAAAATAAAATTTCCTCACGCTCATCTAATTCATTAATTTGCTTTAGTAATTCCGGACCTAATCGCTCTCTGAAGGCTTTAATGGGTAAGACATCAATTTCCTCCACTTCTTTAAGGTAATTTACGATAGATTGACGCAAAATTTCAGTCCATTTAATTTCTGGATGGTCTTTCATTTTTTTATGAAGATCATCATCAACACTAAAAGTAATATTGGTCATAAGGTATTTAAGGGAAAACCCTTATTTAAGGTTATTTATTAATACCTAAAAATTAAATTCTATAGAAAGAATGGAAAAACAGAAGATTGTAATAATATAATGGGTTTAAAGCAAAATGAATGATTCAAACAGAATTTTGGACCTTTTTAAAGAGAAAGAAGCATTCAACGAAAAGTATTTTATGCCGTTTCTTGTTTGTGGAGATCCTAATATTGAGCAGTTTATATCATTGGTTAAAAAGATCGAACCATATATTGATATCCTTGAAAAGGTCTTAATTTAAATTTAAGATCCATAAATACCAACATTCTCTTCAACAAAATCGATAATAAAACACTGATTTTTCTGTCTTATTTTATGTAATTTTTCTTGTAAATTTTTTAGCGAAGAATCCACAGCTATAATTTGTTCATTATGTACTGCAATAAATTTTCCCCCAAATAATTTTTGTAATTTCAATTCATTTGGTAGAGGTATTGGTAATTCTTCATTGCGCTTATCTTCTCGTGGTAAGGGTATTTTTTCTTTTTCTTCTGATGTTTTACCCATAATTATCACTTTAATTTATTAACTATTATAAGTTTCATTTCTTATCAACATTATAAATAATATCTTAAAGATATAATTGTTATCGAATATTGAAGAAATTTTTAAATTTATGAAGTTAGAATTTGCTTTAAAAGAATATCTCAATGATAAAGTATCACTAGGTAAAGCAGCTGATATCGCAGGTATCTCCATTTGGGAGATGTTAGATGAATTGAAAAAAAGGAATATTACTTTAAATTACAAAATTTCGGAAGCAGAATTAGAACTAAATTTTTTTTTAAAGAAATATAATAAATTATGAAATTTCTTTTTGTTAGTTAAAGCCTGAAGCCAATATTATTATAGAAGATAATATTGTTTCTATTGATAAAATCAAAGATTTAGGGAAATCTTAAACTCAACTGATAAAATCGATAACTTTATTGATAATTAAATAATATTTATTGTATATAAGAATAATAATATAGAAAGTATATAATTTGTTGACATATAATAATGACTACAATTAATTTTAAACTTGATGATAAGAAGAAAAAGGAAATTGAAGCGATTACAAAAATTAAGGGATATAAGAGCATCAGTGATTTTATTCGTCAGGCTATTGATGAAAAAATGAATCTCCAAAGAAAGATTGATGATTTTTTAGCTAAAAATCCCCCGATGGATAAAGAAAAAATAAAAATTCCTGATTTCATTCCAGATGGAAAATATTTAGGGATTTCGCGAAATTCAATTGTAGCAATAGGAGATAGTTCTGATGAAGTATTACAAATATTAGCTGAAAAATTTCCTCATTCTGCCTCAGGGGTAATTCGAAAGGGAGAAAAAAAAGAACCAATGGAATATATGTTTTCAATTTTTTCTTTAGATGAGTTAGATTGTTATCATCAATATAAATATGAGGATAATCATTACCCGATACTTTCTTTTTCAATTTATTTGAACGGAAAAAAAAGAACTTTATCTGGATTAATTGATACCGGGGCTACTATTTCAGCAATTAATGAGAAAGTGTTAAAAGATTATAATCTCACTCCAATTAAAAAGAAAAAGATATCAACTGCTAACAGCATTATTGAAGTTCCAATATATAAAAGTACCTTTCAATATAAAGATGTATCAATTGAACTAGAATTTATATCAACTAATATTAGAGGAGATTTTTCAATACAAGCATTACTTGGAAAAAATTTTATTGATAAATTTAAAATTCTTTTATTAGGTAAAGAAAAAATATTCTGCATTCAATCTTACAATGAGAATTAAAAAATCAGACCTTTTAAATGAACTTTAAATTAATTATATAATAGTTATGCGTTACTTCTAAACATCAATTAAAATTACCAAAATTTATTATAAATTAATAAATTGTGTACTTTTTATGTCAAAGGAAGTTTTTATTCAAGAACTATAAAAGTTTTTATTATTTTTCTTCTTTTTCGTGGTGAAGCACTACAACTAAACCTAATATCTTATTGTAGCTTAGCGGGAGAGCAATTGACTAGTAATCAATCGGTCGAGGGTTCAAATCCCTCCAAAGGCTTATGAACCTGGAGGCTTCATAAATATAATAATTTAAAAATATTAAAATTACTATTAAGTTAAGTTATAAGGATTAAAATTTTTCTGATAGAAATATGAATTTATGGATTCTAGATTCTTTCGCTGGTGTAAAAATCTTGTACAAATCAAAATTACGCCTAAATTTAGATGAAGATTTAGTATCCGGCTTGTTGAGCGCTTTTAACCAATTTACTGTTGCTGAATTTAAAGATAAAGGAATAGAATCAATTGAGATGGGAGGATTTCGATGGGTTTACTTGTCAGATCCAGAACATAAGTTATTATTCGTGGCGGCGGATGCGAAAAATGTTAGTACTGAAGAAATTCGAGCAAAATTAAATATAATAAAACAAGAGTTTATCAAAGAATATAAGGAAATTTGGGAAAAGAGGAATCGTAGATGGGATGGTGATATGAATGTTTTTAAACCTTTTTTAGAAGTAATAGAAAATTATTTTTACGATTGGGAAGAGGCTGAAATCGTATCTACATTAGCAAATTTCTTTGATCTTTTAGGAGTCTTTCAAATTATACTAAATATGGTACATCAAATTGTAAAAAATAAAATTTCGGGTGGGATCCAAGATTATATTTATCAACTAATTGAAGATATTTTTATTAAATTTAAAACACAACAAGATATAAAAGACGATTTAGAGGTAAAAAAATTAAATTACTCGAGAGAATCTGGGTTTACCATTGTCGATATTAATCCCTCAAATTGTGATCCTATAATCGTTAAAGAAGGCCTAATAAAGATTATTATAGATATTGTGAACGTTATTAAGGAGAGCATTGGTAAAGACTCAACTTTTAAACATTTTCGAAAAGGAAAAATATTTAATTATATATTTGATAACATGGAACTATTAAAGGGTTTGAATTTAGATACATTTTTTTTAAAACTCTTTTTGTTATTATAACTCTAATTTTTTAATTCAAATCTTAGTAGAACTTTAAAAATAAAATTTAATAAAAAAAAGGATTTAGTTAAATTCAATACAATTTATACTCTTTAAAGCAAGCTCATATATGCAAGCTCCTCAGAATCCGCTTCTAAGAATCCGCAATGAGGACACGCTTTTTTCCGAGGCTTGGGTTTGTTACAGCTGGGACATGCGCCTGAATAAAAAGTTGTCGTGAAAGCTTCTCCTGAAATTCCTTCGCTATTAATTACTAAACCGTCAACTTCTACTTGTTTAAGTGCATCTTTACCTTCCTCGATTTTTGAGAGCTTTTTGAACAGTTCTTTTGTTTTTCCTTTTGCATCTTTAAATGGACCTTTTCCAATTGGTTTCCATGAAATATTCGGCTCTAACGATTCGAGGATTCCGTCTTTACGGACTGCAAAGTTGTGTGGAGAACGATGCACTTCCACGCCTTTAATTTCTCCTTTAGGATTTATGACAACAATACCAATTGTGTTTTTTGGAAATTTCAATGAGCTGCTCCTTTTTTTTGCTTTTACACGACGGGCTTCTACACCTATCGTATATTTAGTCTGATCTGATGCGGAAGATACTTCGGCCATCTCTTCGCTAACTTTATTCCAAACTTGGTTTTGGTTTATTGTTGAAGCGGGAGCCTTCTTTTGCGCATGTCCGTATTTCATAGCTCGGATCTGATTAAGCATTCCACGACTACCCTTTCCTCCGTATCCGAAAGCCGCTCCAGATGATAAATGATGTGGTGCGTGTACGCATTTCACACTAATGTCTACTTGTGCGCCCGGGTCAACCTTTACGGTAGCAATACAAATGCGATCTTGTGTGCCTGCACCTTTAAATATCTCACCTTCTTCAATAAGGATCGGTAAATCACTCAAATTTTGAAAAGTAATGTGAGATACTTCAGTACCTTTATCAAATATTTTACAAACACCCTCTTCTAACGCCTCTGATAGCGTGAGATAATCTCGTTCTTCTTTAGCGAGAGCGGGATGCTTAATGAGCGGCACGAACGAAATTTCGTCAAGAATAATTGGTTCTCCAATTTCAACCCCTTCCATATTTGTCACTTGCGCAGCAAATTCCCTTATAGTCTCTATATTTGTCAAATACAGTTTCACCTCTAACTATTTTACATTTTTTAATAATAGGTTGGATATCTACTATTAATATGTACATGAAAAATCGCATATATTAATTTATGTATCAATTCGAGAATTATTTATCAGTAAAATGCTCTTGAAAAGTATTTTTTAAAGTAAACACTTATAATATACATACAAAATTTCATAAGTAAAACCATTCAAAATGGAATTTTAAAGGAGATAAATTATAATTTTGAAACAAAAGTGAAAAAAAATGAAAGAAAAAAAAGTTAAATTAGAAAAAATTAACTCAGAATTTCAAGCTGAAATAAGAAATGGCGCAGAGAAGCTATTTGATTATATGACCGACTTTATAGAATCCCAAGTAGATAAAGCAAAATTCCAAGAAGTAGTTGCAATCGAAAAAAATTGCGACCGCTTAAAAGAACAATACATTGAATTACTTTTTAAGAATAAAAGGGCGCTTCCGTTTTTAGTCGAAGATCGATATAAAATTGTTAGATCGTTGGATAAGATTCTTAATAAGTCTGAGTTTATTGCAAGGTTGATGCAAGTATTTCCTTTTGAGCTTTTTGATGACATTAAAAGTGATATTCAAGAGTTAAACATATTATACTTAGAAGCTATTAATCAATTGCTAAATTGTACGATGCTTATGGAAACCGATTTCGAAGCTGCATACTCGCTTACATTTGAAGTAGAAAAACTAAGACGAAAGGCACACGATTTAAAATTTAAAATACTTGATGTCCTATTTAATAAACATAAAGACGAACCTCTCAGAGTAGATCTCACATGGCACCTTATCAGATTGTTTTACGACGGGATTTCCTGGACTGAAGAGATTTCTGATTATTTAAGAAGTTTAATTATTAAATATCCAAGTAGATAAATTTAAGTGAGGAAAAATGGAATTAACTACGATATTATTCGTTTTTATTGTATTATCAATCCTTATTTCGTTTGCAATAGGAGGAAACGACGAGACTTTTGCAACTATATATGGAGCGAAGACATTAACTCTAAAAGAAATACTCATTTTTACGACAATTTTCGCAATATTAGGCGCATTTTTACTTGGACGAGCAGTTAGTGATACAGTTGGGAACAATATCCTATACATCGAAATTTCTATTGCTGTTGTAATAACGATACTAATATCAACCGCTATTTGGTTAATTGTATCTTCAATTTTGGGGCTCCCAATCTCTACAACTCACGCGACTATAGGTTCCATAATAGGACTTGGGGTTTTTTTAGGCGGTTGGAACAGCGGATTAAACTGGGAAATCATATTAAGAATGAGTATATGGTGGATCCTTTCACCTATCATTGGCTTTGTAGTGACATACATAGCATACAAGCTCCTTCATCGGTTTGTTATTAATAAACTTAATGGATTTCAAGATTTCGAAAGGACAGAAAAGGTTTTTGCCTATATTCTCTTAGCTACAATTTGTTTGACGGCGTTTGCAAGAGCGGGAAACGATTCCTCCAACGCAGTGGGAATTGTTGTAGGGATTGGAGGGATTAATATAGATATATTATTATTTCTAACCGGGATAAGTTTATCTGGTGGCATAATTGTGTTAGGAAGAGGAGTTATTAAAAGCGTAGGTAAGATTACCGAACTACATCCTAGTAGCGCATTTGCTTCACAAGTTCCTGCGGCGGTAATTTTGTTTGCTGGCACATGGCAAGGTATTCCACTATCTGGATCTCATATGATAGTCGCTTCTTTAGTTGGATTAGCTAAAGCTAGACACGCTCCAATGGAAAAAGGTTTATGGAAAATTATTTTAATATGGATTTTAACTTTCCCAATGGCAGCATTGTTGTCAATCATACTCTATTTTCCAATAAGTATATTTTTTTAATAAATTTCCTTCCTTCTTTTTTTTTAATTTTTTATTGCCTGGGATTTTTTCTGTTAATTTGGATTGCAACATTTCCCGTAGCCGTAGCGGCAATTTTATCGATTATAATATATTTTCCCGTAAGTTCATTCTTCTAGAGCGTAAAATCTTACTTTTCAGCAGGTTTCATTAAAAATCCTTTCATCGTGACAAGCCCGCCAATCATTAGTATAATCCGTATTATTAAGATCCCTATATTACTCGGAAATCTCATGCCATCTAAAAGTATACAAATTGACCAGATTAAGATCCCTATTTCAATCATTCTAACCCGCTTGTAGGTAAATGTATCCTTTTCTGATTTTATAAGATACATTATATTTATGGCGTTTGGAAAGAATATATAAAATAAGATGAGGATTGTAAAATAGTAATAGACAAATGGATCCTCAATTGTCATGTCAGTCACGTTCATGAAAACTATTAATTCTTGCTCAAAACCACCAATTAAAAGTATAATCAAAACAGAAGCATATGTAGCCATCATAGTTATTCTAATAATTTTAAATAATGCCGATTCTTTCATCTTAGTTAGATCTAGGGATGCGAAAGCTAAAGCGATTAGAGCGGTTGCACCGAATGCATAAGATAAGGCAAAAAAAGGGTAAAGAACTGTTTTATCAGCTTCAAACTGAGGGATAAGTATCACCCTTAACCCCCAATTAAAATATATTAATGCCGTTGCTAAAGCCCATAACATGAAAAATATTTTAGCTCGATTCGGATTTTTAATATAAGAACGTAAAACTAAGCTGAAGCAAATTCCAAACACAATAACAATAGGAAAGGTTCCAATGATTCCAATAATAGATACCATTATAATTAGACCTTAAATCTGATCTGATTAAATTTTTTTTAAAGAATTAAAGAATTAATGATTTTAAATCTTTAAAAATATTTACTTTTTTGACTGATTTTAAATTAATTTTATCCAATTTCCTACTTGTTTATTCTCGTCAAAAAGGAGCTCGTACATGGATTGTAGCCCATCTTCTCGATGGTCCTAATAAATACATACTCTTTACATACTCTTTTCAGAATATTATTTCTTTTTGATATGATAATATATTGATTGAAAAAATGATATGATAATATATTGATTAGTTATATTTTTAAATTTTATGTTAAATACCTTAAAAACAACAGCTTTATCTTTACAACTCATTAAATAAAATTAACTTTAGAAGGTTTCACAACTATGTACAAATAAATAATAATTGTAAGATTTGAAAAGTTAATCATTTATTATTTCAAATACAAATAGTTAATTTCAGATGGCATATTTTTTAACTTAGAATAAAGGAAGGAAATATCGAGAAGTTATTTTAATGAAGACAAATTCAAAGAATTTAGACATCACGCACCAAGTAGAGTTTTCGCCCGAGAAAGATTATTTCTTTTTAATGATATGGTTGAGTTTGAAACGCATATAGTATTTTTTTTTGGAAATATTCGAGAAAATTGGCTTAATAGCATCAACATTGGTATTGATGCCATACTTCAATTCATAAGTATCATATATCCTTCTAATTCAGATAAATCAAAAAATAGATTTATCTGTTATCAATAACTTAAATCATTAAAAAAAATTAAGGAATTTCTCTTTCCTTACTGCTCTTCAATGTCATATTCTAAATCTGGTAAATCTAAACAAATTTTATGTTAATTTAATTTTCGATCCTATCATTATTACCAATAAATCAATTGGTAATTTTAGGATTTAAAACAATTATAAAGAACTTCAAAAACTGGTTTTATTGTCTCATACCATTTTTCATCAATATCTATACTTTTTATTTCTTTTTGGATATGAATATAATTTCTAAAATCTCTGACATGCGATTGTACAATTTTCCATCTCATTTTTTCTCCAAAAATATCATTTTTAATTGCAGCTTCAGCATAATTGGCAAAATTTTTACCTAGCTTATTATTAAAAGGTTCAGGATCTATATTATGATCGTCACAATATCTTATTAACAAGAATTCTAATATCGCACCCATTAAAATCATAGAAAATTTAAAATTATGTTCATACTCAAATCTCAAAAGTGTTCTTACATTATTCAAAAAAATCCGTCTTTCTTTCTCATCCTTTAAATATAAACTTAATTTTCCCAATGTAATATCATATTTTTCGTTTTCTAATTTACTTTTATATTCCTTATAATTCTCACTTTTAACAAAACTAAATTCCGCATCAATTGATTTTGGATCTTTAATTACCATTGAAATGTATTCTTTAATTTTTCCATTTACACCCTCTATAATATCTACAAATTCAGTTTTTTTAATATAAAGAGTTAAAGAAGTACCCCATATATTTGTTGAATTGTATGCAGAAATCGCATTTTTCGAATTATCGATTACTTCTTTAATTGGTTTAGTAAAATAATCTGTCTTTTCGTATTTTCTCTCTCCTATAAAAGTTGAAGGATGTTTAAGTACATTTATTTTTATATTTCTATAATGAGGAATAGATTCATTATCTTCATATCCATTCAATTCCCAATTAATCCAAAAAATTACATTTTCATGACTTTTGTTTTTAGCTATTTCACGTACAATTTGAAGATTTTTAATTAAATATTCCTTACGATTTATGGTCTTTTTAACATTTTTAATCAATTCCTTGATATTCATTTAGATTTCAACCCCATTAATTCTCTCTTTCTTTTATATATGATTAAACTTAGAAGTAAACAAAAAATATTTTTTTAAATGATAATTTTCTGCAAAAATTTTTCTATTTTTTTGAATTCAGACTTTAAATTCCAATATTTTGCGAAATTTTTAGCATTATTATAAAGTTTAATAGCGTTTTCTTTATTATTATTCTTACATTCAATTTTAGCTTTCCTCATTAATTCTTTAACTTTCTTTTTCGCAGTTTTTAAATCTTTAATGTTAGTTCTGGCTTTAAATAAAAGTACTTCAAGAATTCCATTTATGGATAGTTCTTTACTTCCAAATCCTAATAATAATGGTCCATATATAGAGTTTAGTA
Source organism: Promethearchaeota archaeon (assembly GCA_030605085.1). The sequence continues at coordinate 9,433 of JAUWBH010000190.1, forward strand.
TACTTTTTATTTTCGAAGTATTATTTAATTCGTCTAAATTAAAATCTATTTCTAAAGAGTTAATAGGATATTCTTGAAATTTCTGTTTGTTATATAACCAATAATTTTTTGTGCGAGTTGGCTTAGTTATATCATGTCGCACTAAATTTATTTCTCCAATTAAATCAAATTTATTATATAAGTTTTTCAGAAAATCAAAAAAAATCATAGTATATTCAACAATTTTTTCAATAGGGAATTGCTTATGTTTAGAACCGAGAAAATCCTTTAGAATTATTGTATTGAAAGATCCTAATTCATATATTTCGTTAATTACACGAATATTGAACATTAAACATCCATTTTTATTTATTAAAATACTACATTGTATTTCTGAATCATCTGATTTATATATAAAATATTCATATGTCCATCTTAATTCAAAATTTTCAAATAAATGAGAATTTGCTTCGGTTATTCTGAAAGGATTACATTTTATTATTAGTGCCTCTGATTCCTTATTTAGGTTAATCAGATTTTTTTTGATATCATGAGGTATAATTTTATATGGTATTATAGAAATTCTTATTAAAATTCTTCGTTTATAGGAATTTAATAAAGATTTTAACCGTAACGAAGTAAATACACGTAATTTGCAAGATTAAACTTTTCCAATTTTAGATCAGCACGATCCCCGTCCGTTATCTCCTTTATAGCGTTATCGTAAACAGTATCATCGTATTAACACCAAAGATGGTGTTAACGCAATTTTTAAGACAAATTTATACTCAATAAAGTAAAAATTATGATAAAAAATATGTTTAGTACGGTCAAAATCAATATACATCTTAAATTTTAACTCTGAGTTTTTTTCTAATTCTTCCAATTTTTCGTAGAACATTTTATACAAATTTGGATTAAATTGGATTAGTTTAATGGAGATTCAGGAGAAAGTCCCAGTTAAACAAAGTAGCAAGAGTGGAGAACCATTTCGAGCGTTAGATATAAAAAATTGCGTAACTATTGGATGGGATGGGGGATTAGATCGACTTTTTAGATCTTAACTTACAAATAACGCAAAAAGAAAGGACAACGATAACAAGATAACCTAAATCCCTAAATATTCTTTTATAATTCTAATTTTTTGATATCTTCACGATATGTGAGCACTTCTTCAGGAGCTCCACTGCCTTTTACTAGAACACCAACAATGGGCATGCCGTTTTGTTTGTAAGAAATCTCGAGAATATAGTCTTTAAATCTCAGGATTATTGCTTCCTTCTCTATAACGGTCTCTGATTGGTAAGCTTTTAGTGCTCCTGCCAAACCAGTAATCAGGCTTGGGTTAAAGGTAAGTTTTCCTTCTTCGTTCTTTACAGGATTGTTCTTAGAATTACCTTCATTATAATTACCTATATCCTTCACTTGTTACTTTTTTTCTTTCTTTTCCTCATCTGCTTCCTTTTCCACTTCTTCTATTGAGAACAGTGATATTGGTCTATATCCTAAAAATTGAGTTTTTGATACTTTAAGATCTTTTAGTTCGGTCATCACTTTGTCTGGAGTGTACCCTCTATCTTTTAATCTGTCCTTGAAATAATCAGCGATTTCTTTTTGCTGAAAATTAGGATTTAACTCTTTATTACTGATTTTTGAAATTGCTGCTCGTGTTGCTCCTAGTAATGCCACTATAGGAATATTATTACTTGGTACTTTACCGAAGGGGGTTTCAATAAATAACCTACCCTCACCTTTACGACTACTCCCATTTTCATCCATGACTTCCATGACGCTAACTTCGATCTCGTTGGCG
>JAUWBH010000229.1 GCA_030605085.1 Promethearchaeota archaeon
ATAAGGATAGCGAGGGATTTCATATTTATTCGGTAAGAAACGGGCATATAACCGGGTTAGATCTTAATGGCATTTATTTAAAGGTCCTTCCAGAGTCAATAGGCTTACTCTCTAAATTGAGATATCTAAGATTGTTAGGTACAGGTTTAAAAAAATTACCAAAATCGTTAGGTTCGCTTCGTCGGCTAGAATATCTTAATTTAAATTATAATGAATTAAAATTTATACCTAATTGGGTGTTTTCAATTGCTAAACGACGTTACGCGCGAAAATACGTTAAGGAGGGCGTAGAAGAACACGAAGCGCCTGTCTTAGGACTATTAGAAATTCTCACAGGGTTTAAATTAGAGAAAGCAAAAATAAGCGATAAAGTATTTGATAATCCACACGTAATGTTTTTTTACAAAATAGATGATGCAGGACACGTAGTAGAAATCTATGTTTTTAACACAGAAATCGTGTCGATAGGCCCCTTTCCCGAACAAATTTGTTCTTTAAAATTTCTTGAGACACTTTTATTAAAATCTCAGTATATAAAAGTCATACCTAAGTCTATTAGTGAGCTTACATCTCTTAAATATCTCGACTTAAGCTGGAATCACATCAATAAAATTCCTAAGTCAATAACCAATTTAAAATCGTTAGAGGTTTTGAAATTAATCGGAAATGGGATAACGCAGATTCCAGAGGATATTGGCGAGCTTAAATCTCTTAGGCATCTCGATATAAGATATAATACAATTAAAGCAATTCCAAAATCAATAACCTATTTAAAATCGTTAGAGGTTTTGAATTTAAATAGAAATCGGATAACGCAGATTCCAGAGGGTATTAGCGAGCTTACATCTCTTAAACATCTCGATATAAGATATAATCCAATCAAAAAAATTCCAAAATCAGTTACAAATCTAAAATTTGTTATTTTATAATAAATGCTGATACGCTTCAGAAGAAATTAAAAAAATAGTTGCTACCAAAAAAAAATATTTAGGTACTTGTTTGATTGCTCTTTTACCGTCGGGAAAATACCTATAAAAGAATCTATAAAAAAGGAATAAGGTGTATGGTACACACGATTGGATTGCAGATTCTGCAGTAAGGCTTATAATGTTGAATAATGTTGAACGGAGGTTATCGTGAATGTGGAAACTCGTCTACACTTAAGAAATAAAAATTCGTTTTTTGTTTAAATAGGATAGATCCAACCATTGACTTATGTAACGCTCAATTTTTTGCCATACCTATCTTGTGTTGCATCAAAAATAGAAGGGAATTCTCCTCTAATTACTTCATTAGTAGTAATGAAGATTTTTAAATATTTTTTTAATTATATATCTATATAATTTAAAACTCTTCAATTCTTAACGCGATTGCAGTCAAAAATATTCCGAATGATGTTAGAAATAAAGCTAAATTCTTGAACTTAACTCTTTTAATTTACGATCTAAAAGACAACAATTATTATTTTGTATTTAATTATTTTTTATATAGCATGGTACAAGAAAATATTGTAACAGAAACGGGTAAAATAAGTAGTTATCTTCATCACATAGATCTTAAAGAATTTGGCGTTACTAGAATCTTAACTTCTTTTATAGGAGAATTTGATAATTGTTCCGTGATTCTTGACAGTGGCTCTTCACTTGAGGTTAAAAGGCTCCTAAAATACGCTAAAAAAAACAAAATTCCTTTGTCATCTTTTAAATATCTAATAACCACTCATCATCATTTTGATCATACGGGGGGGATGTGGAAACTTTACGAGGTTATAAAAAAACATAATCCCGATGTGAAAATTATTACAAATCAGAAAACCAAAGAGCTGTTAAACGATTACGAATATCATTTAAATAGAGCAAAAAGCACTTTTGGAAAATTTATTGGTGAAATGAAACCTATTGAAGAGAACGCGTTTAAAATAATAGAGCCGACTGCCAATTTTGGTATAAATTCGAACTCATTTGATATTATTGATACTTTTAATGTGAATGGTGAAGAAATAAAACTCTCTATTTTAAACACACCAGGACATACTCCCGACCATCAATGTCCATTCTTCATAAGAGACGGCAAAATCGATTTTATATTTTTAGGAGAGGCTGTTGGAACGCTATATCACTCTACTAAGTTGTTAACGATGCCCACTTCAATGCCCGTCTATTTTAAATATAAAGAATATATGGAAACTCTTGAAAAATTGAAAAAGTTAAATCCAAAACCTTCAAGAGCGGGATTTGGTCATTTCGGCGTTGTCAATGGAAAAAAGAACGTGAGCGAAATTATATTAGAACACGAATCTTTTATGAAAGAATATAGAGCCAAAATAATCGAGTATTACGAAGAAAAACCTGAAACTAAGTATGTAGTGGAAAAAATTCTACCCTTTTTGGTTACTAGGACAGATTTAATGGGTAGAGATCATCCCACCCTTCGAAAAATTATTTTGGCTATTGTCTATGGAATGCTACTAGATTTAGGATATAGAAGAATCTAATTTGTGAGAGTGGAAGCGAACATCAGTCAATTGAAAGCTCTTTATTGGCTTTTGTTGATGAGCTTTTGCGATCTAACCTTATTATCTTTAGGAAAGGAAATTATTATTTAAACTATTAAAAATTTTATTCTTTTAATGGATCAGAATATTGAGAAATTTGATTTAGCAATAATTGGTGGAGGTTTAGCAGGTCTATATCTTGCATATCTATTGTCAAAAACTAATTTAAAATTGGCTGTGATTGAGGAACATCAAGAGATTGGATTACCTTTTCAATGTGCTGGAATAGTTTCTCAAAAATTGAGCCAATTAATTGATCTCCCCGAAAAAATCGTATTAAATCGAGTAAATGTTGCGAAAATTGTAGCTCCTTCTGGAAAGTTTATCAAATTATCTGGGGCTGAACGACCATATATTATAGATAGAATCGCTTTAGACAAATTATTTTACGATAAAGTTAAAGAAAACGATAGATTTGCTTATTATCTAGGAGAAAAATTTAAGTCCTTTGAATACATCGTAGAAGGCAAACAAAAGTTTGTTTTAATGGAAACTTCTAATAGAAAATTAAAAACTAAAATGTTAATAGGATGCGATGGGCCCGTTTCTTTAGTTGCTAAATCATTTGGAATTAAAAACACAATTTTATATGGGGCTCAAATTCGAGTAAGGGGTAATTTCGATCAAGATGAAGCTGTTCTATTTTTTGACCCGCGATGGAAAAAGTTGTTTGGATGGATTGTACCTGAAGGAAGCAACGATATATATAGAATCGGGCTTGCTTCGGGGAATAATCTCAAAAAGAAATTTCATATATTCTTAGAAAAGCTTGGTATTAATATTAATCAGAAATTTGATCGACAAGGTGGAATAATTCCTTATGGGGTAATGAATAAGCTAGCATTTGATAATATCTTATTATTGGGGGATTCTGCAGGACAAGTAAAAGCCACTACAGGAGGGGGAATTGTCATGTTATTAATTGCTTCTAAGTATGCTGCTTATTGTATCCAAAGATGCTTTAAAATGAACAAGTTTTCAAAAAAATTTGTTAAAAAATATTACGAAAAACCTTGTATGGCTACTGTAGGCAAGCAATTAAAAATTCATTACATAATTAGTAAGATATTCGAAAAGTTTACCAACAGCGATTTTGAAACTTTTTTTCAAATCGTAAAGACTAGTAAGATTGAGCAAATTGTATCATTGTATGGAGATATGGATTTTCCGAGAAGTTTGCTTTTTAAATTATTGAAAAATTCAATGGTTATCAAATTTTTAATTCGGTTCCTAAGAAAAAATCCATTACATATTTTTAGAATTATAAAAACTGTAGCATTTTAATTTAAAAAATAAGTTATGCGCTTGGAGGAGTTAAAGTAAGAAAAAATATCAGATTAAATAAAAAGTACCAAATTATATGGAAAGAAAGAACAATAAGCGTGGAAACAAGCCCAAATCCTTTCACTCCCTTAGGAATACCTAAACCCTCCTCATTTTTATGCTGTACAATAGCTCGTACACCTGCGACAATATATATTAAAGCGACGAGTATCGATACGGCGTAAAAAAACAACGATAACAATGCAAATGTGTACATCGGGTTTTTTTCTACTTTATAATTAGCTAAATAGCCCCAAAATGTAAAAATCAAATAAGTAGGGATTATTAAATAAATGATAAATGTTAAAAAAAATACTATACTCCACAATATTCCTTTATTTCCCATTTTAATCGTTAAATAATAAGTAATTCTTCTCTGTGTTTCTAACTATTTTTATTATATACTTCAAATTTTTGATTATTTAAAAGATTTTTATCTTTAAAATAATATCTTTTCAATTAAAAAAGGAATTAATTCATAGATGTGGACTAACTGTTTAGTTTGTTAAAGCTTGAACGATAAAATTTAATTTTAGCTTTAATTAATTTAATACAATTACAATTAATTAAATAGGTTTTTAATTTGAATTTTGAATTAACAGATCAACAGAAACTCGTTAGACGCCGTGTTAGGAAGTTTGCAGAAGAGATTTTAGCACCAGTAGCTCCAATATTCGATCGGGAAGCAAAATATAGCTGGGACATAATAGAAGAATTGTCTAAAATAAACGCATTTGGTATTCAACTACCAGAAAAGTATGGTGGAGCTGATTTAGATTCTATAAGTTATGCCATTACCATAGAAGAATTTTCTCGAATATGTGCTTCGACTGGATTGATGTTAACAGTTCATAATTCAGTAGGTGCGTATCCTATTTATAACTGGGGAACAGAAGAGCAAAAAGAAAAGTATTTATACGACATTGCCACCGGGAAAAAGATCTCGGGATTCTCTTGGACGGAACCTAATGCTGGTTCGGATGCTCGAGGAATTGAGAGCACAATGGTTCAAGACGGAAACGATTTTATTTTAAACGGTTCAAAAATATTTGTTACTAACGGTGCGATAGGCTCTGCTCTATTAATTGGAACAAGATATAAAACCACAGATGGACAAAAAGGTGTTGCGACGATTATCCTTGAAAAAGATATGGAAGGCTACGAAATTGGCCAACCAGAAGATAAAATGGGTATGCGAGGTAATATTACAACTAGTTTATATTTTCATAATATTTCAATCCCTAAAGAAAACATTCTAGGCTCGCTCAACGATGGTTTTAGAATTGCTATGCAAACATTAGATGTAGGAAGAATTGGTATCGCCGCTCAAGCGTTAGGAATTGCGCAAGCCGCTTACGAGCATTCAGTGGAATATTCTAAGGGTAGAATTCAATTTAAAAAACCTATTTCACAGTTTCAAGGAATCTCGTTTAAATTAGCTGAAAT
>JAUWBH010000217.1 GCA_030605085.1 Promethearchaeota archaeon
GCAAATAACTCAAAATTGATTTTATATTATTTTAGCAAATATCTCTTTTACTTCTCGATAAGAGCGATTTTCTCTGGGTAAATCGATTAAATTACCACCGGTAATGTTGATCTTGCTTATCTCTTCGTTGTTAGATATGAAACCCAACAATTTAACGCGGTCTCTATTAAGATTCTCGACTTCTTTTACCAAAATATCCTTTAAATTCTCTGGAAAGCGATTTCCTAGAATCCAGATATTCTCAAATTTCAGAGTTAACTTATCGATTATCTCTAAAATCCGTTTCATCGTATGTATGCCCATTTTCGAAGCGTTGGATACGATTACAAGGTCGGTAACATCTCGACCAGTTTTTCGAGCAAAATGCTCCAATCCAGCTGGAGAATCTAAAAGAGTTAAATCGTAATTTTTAGACAATGTATCGATTACCCTTTTTAGCACATCGTTAATAAAACAGTATAATATACTTAATTAGGATTTAATTTCTCTTTTTAATTTTTTAATTTTTTTTGTAAGTATGGTTTGTAATGATTCGTTCAATTCAAGCCCCATTAAAATTTCCAATGCTTCCTCATAATATTTCAGAGATTTATCAAGCTCTCCGCGAGCTTTGAATATACTACCAATATTATTTAATACAGTGGATTTTCCTTCGAGATTTCCCAATTTTTCGTCAATTTCCAGCGCTTTCTCATAATATTTCAGAGATTTATCAAGCTCTCCGCGATCTTGGAATATCCTACCAATATTATTTAATAAGGTGGATTGTCCTTTGAGATTTCCTAACTCTTCGACAATTTCCAGCGCACTCTCATAATATTTCAGAGATTTATCAAGCTCTCCGCGATCTTGGAATATCAAACCAATATTATTTAATAAGGTGGATTGTCCTTCGAGATATCCTAACTCTTCGGCAATTTCCAGTGCACTCTCATAATATTTCAAAGCTTTGTCATGCTCTCCTCGATCTTGGAATATACCACCAATATTATTTAAAATGTTGGATTGTCCTTCGAGATTTCCTAACTCTTCGGCAATTACCAGCGCACTCTCATAATATTTCAGAGCTTTGTCATGCTCTCCGCGATTTTGGAATATACCACCAATATTATTTAATATGGGGGCTTTTCCTTCGAGATTTCCTAACTTTTCTTCAATTTTCAGTGCTTCTTTAAAATTTTTCAGAGCCTTGTCAAGCTCTCCGCGAGTTTTTAATAGTAAACCGATATTATTTAAATTAATAGCTTTTTCTTCGAGATTTCCCAACTTTTCGTCAATTTCCAGTGCTTCTTCGAATTTTTTTAGTGTACAACTTCTTATTTTATATAAATTCTCATTTATAACATTTCTAATATTTTCTGGAGAATTTAATTCATAATAAGCTATGTGCTTTCCCGAAAAATCTGAAAAATGCATTGGAATATTAATTTTTGGTTCCTTTAAACTATCAAATTTGACATTTGTTAATATTGAGTCTCTTATTTTTGGATTGAATGCTTGTTTATAATAATTTTTTAATGCTACTTTAGCATTATAGCTCATCATTACTATTAGGCATTTTTCTAATCCTGCTAAAATTCCAAATTCAAAAATAACATTAGGTCTAAAACCATCTAGTATTACAATACCTAAAGCTGAGTTATTAATTAGATCAACAATTCTCTCTAAATAATCCTCACTAGGTCTTATTTCATCCCTTAATAATATTGGATTATATCCTTCACTTATCACACGTTCTTGAACAATATTTAAAATATGTTCAATAAAATCTACATGCTTTTTTGAAGAATATACAATAATGCAATTCAATCGCTTTTTTTCGACCATCTTAATCAAAAAGGATTTTTTTTTAATATTTTGATAGTGTCTTTATCATATTATTCAATAATATATTTTATGATTAAATTGTTAAAAACAATATGTATAATCTTCAAGTATAGTTATTGTGATTTCTTTTTAGATAATTATAATTGAACTATTTTTGTCATAGTTTTTATTTTTTTGGCAAATTGAGTTTAGTTTTTAAAATCCTTATCAAATCAAGTATTAAATGTCGAACTTTCTGAATTTAATTTTTTTATATTAATAAAACAGTAGCAACCTTAATTATTTAACTCTGGAATTCTCCAATCGTATTTTTTAAATCTACGAATAATCGCATCTCGTCCTCCTTCCAATAGAAGAAGTTCATTAATAGAATCTTCAAATCCTGCTTTGCTTGATATATAACCTAATTCTCTATCAATTGTATCTGAAGGTTTAGTATCTAAGTGAATTAATAAATCAACATCTCCTAACACAGGTATATTTGCGTTATGAGTAGCAACTATTATCTGACGAGTTTTTTTTATTTTTAGTAAATATTTTGAAAATCTCCGGATTGAATCTTGATCCAATTCTGCATCGGCTTGATCAATAAGAAAAGGTTTTTTTTTTTTCCAAAAGCATTATATATAATAATATAGCACAACGTTCGCCTATTGATAATCGATTTAAGGGAACATGCCTAGAATAATTTTCTCTCTTAAAAGAAATCATCGGTTTCCTGTCGATGTAGATTTTAAAAAGATCAATTAGAATTAAATCTTCAGAAAAAATCAAGGGGTAATCAAAATTATCGACTAGTCGATTTAATTTATCAAACATCATTCTTTTTTTTTTTGAAAATTTTTCAGAATAAATCGATATTTTATTATCAATTATAGCTTTTCCTAATAAAAACGGTGAATAATCGTTTTGAATGCGAGGAATTATATCTTCAGCTTTAGTTTTGTGGACTTTTAAGAGAAAATCTTTATATTCCTTATTTTTCTTAACATTCTTAAACCGAATTTTTATGTCTATTTTTAAACCTTTTAACTGCTCTCTTATTTCTTTGATTATTTTTTTCCTTTCAGAATGTATTAATAAAGTTGACTTATGTACTTCTTCAGCTGTTTTAACTATTTGTTTTTCTTTGTTTAATACATCGTCTTTAATTTGTTTAAAAGTTAATATTTCCCTTTTTAATTTTTCAATATCTAATTTCACCAAGATAATATTCTCTTGGAATTTTTCAATGAAATCGATATCTTTCTCTTTTATTTTTTTTTTATATTTATCATATTCTGTTTTAAAATGGTGGTTCCAATCTTTTAAAAATTCATTATAGTCCTTTTCAAATGTTTCTTTTGCTAAATTCAAGTTTTGAATAACAATTAAGGATTGTTTATTTAAATTGGATTTTATTTTATTATATTTATCTAAGAGGTTATTAATTTTTGATAACAGCTCTTTGCTATCAGCTTTAAATATGTCTAATGTTGGAATATCACTTACCATGCTCTCTACTCGGTTAAACCAATCATTAAATGATTTAGGAAGATCTTCAATTCTCTTATTGGTTTCTAATAAAGTTTGATAAAGCTTGAAATCTATATCTTTTACGCTTTCGAGAAATTTATGCCTTTCTTTTTGCTTATGAAGATTAGTTTGAACTTGTACCTCTTTTTTTTTTAAATTTTCATACTTTTCGTATAACTCTTTTAAATTAGCTTTAAGTTTGCTTAATTCAACAATTTTCTTTTCACGTTTGATCTTTTCTTCAAAATTGATTTTAAATGCATCTATTATTAAAAGTAGTGATTCAGTTCTTCTATGTAAACTTGGAATTTCTGTTTGACTTAAAACTTCAATAAAGTCTTTAGTATCTTGAGTTAAATCACTTTCGCGAAAAGAAAGATCTTGATTTTTAATATAAAATGAAGTTTTTGTATCTTCTGACCAATTAATTTCTTTAGAGCCTTCTAATAGCATTAGGGATCTTTCAATAGCATATACTGTATCGTTATTATTTTGATAAAAAATAATTACCTTGCCAATCTTACCTAACTGATCTCGAATTTTGTCATGGAAAATTTCAAAATATGCGCTATCTCCTGCTGGTAACGAGTTATTAGCGAATCTTATTAAATCTATTATTAAAGATTTTCCAGTTCCTCTTCCCCCAATTAAAGCGTTTAATTCAGGATTAAATCGAATATAATTATCCTCAAAAAACTCTGATTTTATGTATACGCCGATGATATACGGATAACCGTATAAATTATCAAGATTATAACGCACTCTAGTTTTATGATCATATTGAATTTGTTTTAAACCTTTAACACTAGGAGAAGATAATTTTAAATAAGTAAAACCTTTATTACAATAGTTATATAACTTACAATTGGGACATGTATCATAAATTTCAGATAATTTATCAAGATTATGTGAATCGGATACCTTAATTCGGGCAATTTTTTTAAAAATTTTAACTGTAGCAAATCTAGATCCTGTAGATGTAAAATTATAAGGACACTTAGAACTTTTATCGTCTTCATCTACTTCAGCTGAAATTGGAATTCCTAAATTCCACAAATACGTCAATGGATCTTTAACAAACTCTTCTAAAGACTCACCAGCTATCGTCTTCATAATCCCTGTGTTTTCAGTAAACGGATGAGGAAAAAAACAAATAGCGTCATATTCTATAATTTTTTTTCTGATATTAGAGCTAGGACTTGTTATGTCTTGGGTAGTTTGGTCACATTTATCAAGATCAATATTATTTTGGCTCGGTGGTTTTTTTTCTATTCCGCCTAAAAATCGAATTATGTCCTCTTTTCTTTTTTGATTGTCAAAAATCACGGCAAAATGTGTATTTCTTCCATCTTTTAATTCTATAGATGGATATATTTCTAAATTGTAATTGGCATTCTTTGCTAATTCTTTTAATAATTTTATTGCTTTAAAAAGTAGCTCTAAACTTTCTTCACGATGTACTGTAAGCGCTATAATTTCAATTTCGTGTTTATTTAAAATATCGAAAAATTTTAAGCAAAATTCTTTTAATTTTTCATCTTCTTTAATTTCTGGGTCGAGGTGTACATGTAAATCACTCTTATAATATTTGGAACCGAGTGGTTGGCTCAATAAATTATTAAAAATCTCATCAATTTCCATTTAATTAACAACCTTTTTTAGATATACTATATCTTTAATGTTATAGAATTATCTCTGAATTCTTGTTATTAATAATAATACGATTTAGAGATATAAATTTTTTTCAAATCTTTTTTTTTTTAATCGTTATTCAGATTCCCCTCTCATGTCTTACAAAAATTATACGAAAGTAATAAACATATCTTACCCATATCCATTCGCTTCTTTTTGTATTGTTCGAGTATATTTAAGCCTATCGCGTTTGTACCTTTTTTTGTTTTCCCTCACGATTTCTCTTAGTTCGGCGATGCCATTGATTCGATAGCTCCTTAGAACGCGTTTATATAGTATATCTGTGCCTAATTCGATGTCCCGTTCAGAAAGTTCTATATTAAAATCATTATATTTATAGATACGCTTATTTAATCCGTTTCTTATCTTGTTTAGGGACATTTTTGCTGTTTTGATTCCCATTATCTTCACATGGTCTAGTAAAGAATTCGAAGCTCGGAGTTGTGGTCTGGTACCGCTTATTTTGAACCCTTTTGTAATCCTTTTCCTCGGCTGTTTGCAAATAGGACATTTATCTCTATAAAATTTAACTGTTGTTCCTGTTGAGATTAGTTTATTCGGCTTCAGGTAACCAAAATAATGATACGCGGGTTTTAGCTTCCCGTTCGCTTTTCTCCATAACGCTGCGTGCGAAACGGAATACACGATCGTATGATACGCGTCGTCTCTCCTTCCCGTATTTATGGTAACCCAATCTTTGTACTTCAATTTAATGTCTTCGTCGCTCCTAAGGTATCCGTACCCTATGTAATGGAAATGCGGATTAATCGCCCTAACTATCTTTTTATTGCTACAAGCACATTCTTCCTCTTTTTTTCCGCAATGTTCGCACTTTTTCGACCAGAGGTCAAAAACAATAACACCTGCGAATAATCCAAACTCTTCTAAAAGGACTTTAACCGTCTTCTTAAATTTAAGGAAATCCTCGTAATTGTCTAAGTATGGTAAAATTATTTCTTGTTTTGGACTTAGAATGAGGTGTACGATCTTTCCTACGCGAATTCCTTCGTTTGCCGCTTTCTCTTTAAATTCCAACAATTTTCTGTTGATGATTCTCGCCCTACTAGACGTGGCGTGGAGAAAACAAGTCTCGCAGTCTAATTTATTGCAGTGGTTGTAGTGTAATTTTAGAGATTTTATTTTATGAGTTTCGCAAGTGCTCGCTTCTCGGAATGTGTTGCAATTTTCCCTGTACCTTCCGTCTGTTTGCGTTTTTTCGTAATTTCCGCTTCCTGCTACGATCCAATTAGCTACTTTTTCGAAGTCTAAGGATTGATTTTCTTTTATTTGATTTATGATATTATTTTTATCCTCAATTCGACTTTTACTTTCTATAGTCATTTTATTAGGTTGAAATAAACTGTAGTAATTTTGTTGATTTTTGTTCCTTAATTATTTTAGTTAGATCTTTAAAAAGGTCTTGGTAAAATATTGTATCACGGTAAAAATCATCAGTATATTCTTTTTGAGCAAATATCCTTACAAGAGCTAAATGTTTTAAAGATCTAACTGCTAATTTATATATTAGGTTTTAATAATATCATTGTTCGATGGAAATTCCATTTTTTACCTTTATACTACTAAATTTAATAGATTTTGACCATTTGTTAAATCATGAATCCAAAGAAGTTAAGAAAACCGAAAGAGGATAAGAACTTCACATTCGAGTTTCCTTCAGAATTTATAGACAAGGGTAGTGAAATGTCAGAAATCTATTACAACATTTTTATATTTGAAAATTTTCTTAGAATGTTCATAGAAAAAATAGCTAAGGATGAGTTTGGCACAAATTTTTGGAAAAAGTTGAGTGTCAATAAAAAAATCAACGAAAAGATTAAAGGGCGGAAAGACGATGAGAAAAACAAAAAATGGATGTCTATCCGAGGGGATTCTGACCTTTTTTATACTGACTTGTTGGATTTAAAAACAATTATTAGTAGTAATTGGAGTCTTTTTCTCCATTTATTCCCAAAAGAACAATGGATAACCTTTAAATTGGAAGAATTGTACGATCTTCGCAATAAGGTTGCCCACAACAGTTATCTCGATTGGAACGAACAACAAACTGTAAGCACCTATATTACAAATATTTATTCTCAATTAAGTATCGATTTAGAATACAAAGCGTTTAGAAATATAGATTACGATCAAGAGGACGATATAGAAGAATACTACGAACCTGATGAAAACAGATTTAAAGAAACTGATTATGATATGGTAAATAAATATATAAGCATGATCGATACGGGGGAAATAGCTTCTGGTATGATAATAAGCGCACTCCATTCTATATCCAATGAGCTAAGTAAGATTACTAGTAAGTCCTCTTTTAATATGCTTAGCCTCGATATTATTAAGAGAGTATGTATCGTAATTAACAATTTTATTCAAGATAAGGACGATAATATTCAGAGAAGAGCTCTCGAAGCGTTAAGTCCTTTAAAAAATAATGAAGAAACTAAGAAAGTTATAAAAAAGTATTGTTATGAGACATTTAAATCGATGCATAAGAAAGGTAAAAGTCAAGCAAACCTCCTAATGTTTTTAGATTCGTTCGGATATTTCCAAAATATCGAAGCTACATTAAGTAATGCAATAGATAACAAAGAAATAGAGCTTTTGGCTTCTTATAGTGGCTTTATA
>JAUWBH010000129.1 GCA_030605085.1 Promethearchaeota archaeon
ATCCTAAATTCGTTCTTTCTACCTTTAAAATTAAAAAAAAAAATAAAATTATAGTCAAAAAAATCAATAACATTTATACCAAATTTTATCAAATAATATTATTTTTGTAATTATTTCGAAAATACTACTGTAAATCAGAAATCCTTTACATTATAGATGCTTAAATACTTTAACTCAATATTAATATATTGAGGAGTTCCCTCAATAGTAGAAAAGTTTTCTCGCATCGAGAATGGGAGAGCATAACTGAGAGCCCGTCCAGCGCAGTTCTGGATGACGACCTTTCGGAGTAGAAAAGCATTCCCAAATTCCGTAGCGGATGATGGGATAGAGGCGTTCGGACTAATGCCGCAAATAATTCAACAAAACATCGTTGATAATATTATTTGAAATAATTTGAATACCATTTTATTCATTTTAATAGTCTCCGTCTTTAGTAGATCAAAATTTGATTTTAATAAGGATATTAAATTATATATGAATATATCATTAAACTTAAAACTAAGGAAAAAATATGGCTGTATTAATTAAAAATGGTTTATTAATTGATGGAAGTGGCTCATCAGGTTATAAAGCTGATGTTTTAATTAAGGACGATACAATAGTTAAGATCGGACTTAACTTAAAAGCAAACGGATCTAAATCGATTGATGCTTCGAATAGAGTTGTTGCTCCTGGATTCATAGATATACATAATCATAGTGATCTTACGTTATTCCAATCAAAAAAAATCGAACCTTTTATTTGTCAGGGAGTTACTACTCTCGTTATAGGAATGTGTGGATTGGGGATTGCTCCTGCTAACGATAAAGTAAGAAAGTCTTATTTTGATTTTCTTAATAAAGCTTTTATCTCTACAGGTTCTTTATTTGAGAGCTTACAAGATTATTTTGATGAAATTCAAAACAAAGGAGGCATTTCAGCCAATTTGGCATTTTTTATACCGCAAGGAAATGTGAGAGCTTGTATTTTAGGATCGGAAGAACGACCAGCAACAGAAGAAGAGTTAAATGCTATGAAAGATATTATTAGAGAAAATATGGAAGCTGGAGCATTTGGACTATCTTCAGGGTTAGTATATCTTCCAGGATCAGTAACTCCGACAGAAGAACTAATAGAGCTCTCTAAAGTGGTTAGTGAATATGATGGCATCTATGATTCTCATATGAGAAATGAAGGAGCAGGCATTATAGATATCGGAATGAGTGAGTTAGTAAGAATTGCGAGGGAAGCAAATGTAAAGGCTCATATTTCACATTGGAGTGTAATAAGTAGAAACGCACGTGAAATGACGCCAAAGGTTATTGAATACATAAAAAATGCCCAAGGAGAGGGCCTTAAAATCTCCGCTGATGTTACCGTTTATGATGATGGAGCTACAAGCTTATCGTTTATATTATTACCTACTTGGGTTTTTCAGGATTTCAAGGGAAATCTCACTAATCCAGACACGCGAAAAAGAATTATAGATGAAGTATTTGAAAAAATCTATTCCTTCTTTTTTTCGGGAGCTCCGAAAAAGGATCAAAGAACTTCAATTTTCGAAGGATTAAGCAAATCGACTCAAATTATTAGTACAACGTATTCTACTCAAGTTGAGGGCAAGTCAATATATGATGCCTTGAAGGAGTTATATCCCAATAAAAACCTTGAAGATGCTTTATTAGATTTCATTAGGGAAGAAGATGGAGGAATTATGATAAGATTTAAGCTCAAAGATGAGAAGAGAAGTGTAATTCCCATTTTTAAACAAGAGTTTGTATGTCCTAGCTCAGATGGGTTCTTAGAAATGAAAAAAAATACTCATCCACGTTCATATGGTGCTTTTGCGCGAGTATTACAGAGATGGGTTAGGGAAAAGAAGGTAATCTCTTTAGAAGAAGCGATTAGAAAGATGACCTCTCTGCCTGCTTCTATACTTTCATTACCAGACAGAGGTATTATTAAAGAAGGCTATAAGGCAGATATAGTCATTTTTGATCCTAAAACCATCGAGGAAAAAGGTACAATTGAGAATGGGCGTCAACATCCAGAAGGAATTGATTATGTCATTGTAAATGGAGCAATAACCGCTGAAAAAGGTAAACATACAGGAGCATTAAATGGTCAAATTTTAAAACATAAAAAATGATTAAATCTTACTATTATTCTTTTTTTAGTTATTAAACTTAAAAGAAAAGGTTTAAAATGTCCAAAGTTTCATTAATAAATAAAGCATAAGTAGGATATCTATCATGGTAATTGATAAGAAATGGTTTAAAGATAAAATTAAGAGATTTTTATCTGAGGATGAAAGTAATAAAATGGATAAGGTGGATGGCTCGCTCATATTTGATCCCGAGGTTTTGGTTGGATTTGCTTCTGGAAACGATTCGATTTTCGAAGATTATAAAAAAATAATTGGAACTTTTCATCTAACACCTATAGAAGCTTTTACTAAATATTGTGAAAAAAATAAATTACCAATTCCATCACCTTTCGATAATCTTTCAGTAGTAGCATTTATCCTTTCTATTAACGAGATGACTAAAAAAGAAAACTTTAAATACTCAAAAGAAATGCCTGCTGAGAGATGGGCTCATACCAGACTTTTCGGAGAACAATCAAATCAAAAATTGCAGAAATATTTAATTAGTGAATTAAAAAAAGAAGGAATATCCGCTGTTGCTCCTATGACAGAAAGGTACATGTTTAAAATACGCCGAAAACACGAGAATGGTGTATGGGCGTCAACATGGAGCCATAGACACGTGTGTTTCGCTGCGGGTCTAGGATTTTTTGGTTTAAGCGATGGATTTATTAACGAAAAAGGCATTGCTATGCGATGTGGAAGCATTGTAATTAATTATAAATTGCCTTCTGATGCTGATAAACGACCAGAAGATCCGTATAATGATTATTGTTTAAAATGTGGAGCTTGTATTAAGAGATGTCCAGCAGATGCAATTAATTTTAAAACTCGTCACGATAAACAAAAATGTTCTCTCTACGTCATGGATACCGTTCCTTTTATTAAAACAAACTTCGGTATAAATATTTATTCATGTGGTCTATGTCAGGTTGGAGTTCCTTGTGAAAACCGACCCCCCCTTTTGTAACATTATTCTGCTTCTGGAATTAAAACGACAAAATTACTTCCTTGATTATAATCTCCTTTGACCTTGTCCTCAACCCAAATTTGTCCATTATAGCTCTCTATGATTTTTTTCACTAAGGATAATCCTATACCCATTCCCCTAATCTTAGTGTCTTTTTTAAATCCTTTTTGAAAAATTGCTTTTTTATTTGCGTCAGGGATGCCTATTCCGTTATCTATAAAGTCGATTCTAATATATTTTATATTTTGTCTTCTCTCTTTGTAGATTTTAATAAGAACATAGACAATTGAATTATTGTTATATTTAGCAGCGTTAATTAATATATTTTCAAAAACATCTAATAATAATTCGTTTGCATTAACATGTAGTTGCTTGTCTGGAGATTCAATATGAACAACAATTTCTTTTTCTTGAAAGCTTTTGCGCATAAATCTGATCGATTCTTTTAAAATCTTACAGAGTTCTGTCGATTGAAGTAATATTTCGGCATCTTCAAGTTGGGATAATTTTCGAACATTAGAGATTAAATTTGTCCCTCTATCAACAGATTTTTGAATTATATCAATTAACTTGTCTACATCTTTTACATCTTCAGGTTTACTTTGAATTATTGGAAAAAGCTCTACAGAAGATTGTACATTTTGAAGTACATTACTTATATCGTGCATAAGTATATCCTTGTAAAAATTCGATTTATTATAAGCTTCACGATAATTCTTTTCTGATTCTTTTAAATTTAGTTCTCCTTGTTTTCTTTCAGTAATGTCTCTAATGAATACCGCAATCCTATTTTCCGAAAAATATAAAAGGCGAGCCTCAAAAAAACGATCCTCGTTTCTTATCGGGAGGACATATTCAACAATTTGTGGCTTTTTTGTTTTTAAAGTCAAATTCATAGACGCTTTAAACAATTCAGCCACATTTTTTGGTAATACTTCGCTCATCTTCTTACCAAGAAATTCTTCAGGGGATAAGTAAAGATCTTCTTGGGGGCCACTATATTCTAAAATTGTAGTATCAACAGAAAGTAAGAAATACAAATCAGGATTAGCTTCAAATATAGTTCTGAATTTCTTTTCCGATTTTTTTAATTTTTCTTCTGCTTCCTTTCGTTTATTGATATCTATTACCATTGAACGAGATTCTATAACATTTCCAGACTGATCTAAAATCGGCTTTACTGTTAAGCTTATCCAAAAGGATTCTCCACTTTTTTTTTTCATTTGAAGTTCTTCATCTTGAATTTTTTCACCTTGTAAAAATCGCTGAAAGATATTTTTAGCCTTTTCACTCCCATTTTTAGTATCGGCGTATAAATCAATAACTTTCATTTTTGAAAACTCCTCTTTAGTATACCCTAGTAGCATCTCCGCAGTTTTATTATATCCCAAAATTGACTTATCTGGGCTTATTGAAAAATAAGCATTTGGTGCTTCTTCGTATAAGCTTCGATATTTTTCTTCTGATTCCTTTATTTTTAGTTCTGCGTGCATATACTCGGTGATATCTCTTCCGTAAAGGTTTGCGTACCCTGCTTCCTTTATCGGAGTAATCGAAAAAGAAAAAATTCGATCGTTAATTTCTATGTCAACTGTTTGCCTTACATTGTTCGAAATAGAATCGCCAATGTGCGCTCGGAGCAAGTCCGGTATGTTGCTTCCTTCTTGAATATTAAATAAACTCTGACCTGCGTCATTTGCGTAAATAACTGTTTCTTTAGTGAGCCTTAAAACTGGATTTGGGTTCTCGGAAGGAAATCTTGCTAAATCCCTGATATCTTTTTCAGCTTTCCTGCGCTCGGTGATGTCCCTCCCGATAGACACAATGTACATAGGATTACTTTCTTTATCCAGCATAATTGAAGCAGAATATTCAAAAGGGATAGTTCTACCATCTTTGGTAATAAGATCCATTTGGATTGTGCCTTCTCCCTCTTTTAATATTTTTTCTGTAGTTTTATTTGCGCGTTTCAAGTCTTCTTCATTATAATAAGAATCGGGGGCTTTCATTGACGATATTTCTTTATCATTATACCCACTAACATCACCGAATGCCTTGTTCCATCTAATAGCTTTGCCAGTTGAGGGATCAAAAATAAAAAATGTATCTCTCTGTGCAAACAAGGCCATTTCAGTGAATTCTTTTTCTTTAAGAAGGTCTTCTTCAAACTTTTTACGCTCAGTAATATCTTCTGTATGAACTAAGACCAAATCTGGAGGAACAAAACCATATTTTGCTAAAAGCAATTTTTCGGTTTTTAAAGATTCGAAATAATACTTCATCTCTCGAATAATATTAGTTTTTTCTTCCATGCAACAATTTAAATCCTTTAAAATATCTGGGCGATCTCTGTACATCTCAACAGCTTTAATTCCTATATAATTTTTGACCGATCCAAGTGTAATTTCCTCAGCTGCATTATTATAGTCAATTAATTTAAAACTATTCTCTACTTTTTGCCATGTATATGTAGGAACTGGTATTCCCTTGAAAAGTGCTTTAAATCTTTCTCTCGATTCGTTTAAATTTTGTTCCGCCAATTTACGCTCGGTAATGTCTTCTCCTGAACTCAGAGATCCATTTATTTTACCGTCGGTATCCTTAAGTACTACTGATGACCATGTTATTACCTTTTCACTACCGTTTTTAGTTAATATTTGATTTTCATAGAACTCTACTACTTCCAATTCTCCATTCATTAGTTTCTTAAAATAATCGTATACTCCATCCCTATCGTGTGGAGAAAGACAAGTTTCGAACCAATTCTTTCCAATTAATTCTCCCTCTTCGTATTCAAGTATCTCATAACCTTTTTTGTTTAACAATGTAATTATCCCGTTTCTGTCAAGAGCAACAATAATAACATTTACCAGATTTAAGTACAGTTCTGCTTTTTCCCTTTCTTTAATTATTTTTAATTCAGCTTGCTTGCGCTCTGTAATGTCTCGATTTATCGCTACAGCTCCTATGGGATTCCCTGTGAAATCTTTAATCAAAGAAACTGATGAAAGTATATTGATGGGAGCACCATCCCTTTTAGGTTGAATTACCTCCCCTCTCCAAAATCCATTATCAAAAAATTCCTTTAGAACTGTCTCTTCCTCATCGTAAAGATATTCAACGGGAATTGTATCTCTAACATTTTTCCCCAACACTTCGTTCGCTTTCCATCCATAAATTAATTCTGCTGCATTGTTCCAGCTTACAATATTAAATTTTGTGTCAGTAGAAATAATTGCATCAGAAACATCTTCAACAAGCTTAGCTTGGTAGCGCATTTTTTCCTCTGACTTCTTACGCTCAGTAATATCTCTTATTACTCCTATATATTTAATTTCATTATCAATTTTAATACTACGCCCTCTTGCAGAAGCATATATATAATGTCCATCTTTATGAAGTCTTCTATATTCAACAGACATAATTTCATTAGATTTAAGTGTTTTTTGCATCAATTCTTTTATTTTAGTGGTATCATCAGGATGTACTATGTCAAACGCATTTGAACCAATTACCTCTTCAGGGTAATATCCCGTGATATTGAAAACTTGTGGGCTAACATAAGTATATGTTCCACTAAGATCAACCACAAAGATCTCGTCTTGTATATTATCTATCAAATTGCGATACATTTCTTCAGATTCTTTTAATTCTTTAGTCCTTTCCTCAATCTTTTGTTCTAACTCTTGATTTAATTCTTTTAATTCTTGTTCAGCTTGCCTTCTTTTAGAGTCAGATTTCAATTTTTCAATGCCGTAGGCTAAGTTATTTACTAATTCCATTAAAAAATCTACTTCTTCTTTATCAAACGCGTTCGGTTCAGCTGAATATATATTCAATGTTCCAATAACTTCGCTTTCTACGATTAGTGGAAGGGCAATCGATGATTTATAACCCCTTTTAATTGCTTGTTCCCTCCAGGGTTCAAATTTAGGGTCCGTAAGTATATTTTTTGCCAAACTTGGTTTCTTCGTTCTTATAGCTGTTCCAGTTGGACCTCTACCTCTTTCTGTATTAGCATAAGTTATGTTTACGGTTTCAAGATAACCATCTTCAAAGCCCTCTTGAGCTACAGGATTAACTGTTTTTTCCTCGTCTTTATCTGCCATACCAACCCAAGCTAGATGATATCCTCCCAACTCTACAATAATTTTACATATCCTCTGGAGTAAATTTAATTCATTCTTGGCAAATAATAATAATTTATTACATTCGCTTATCATGTTGAGAGCACGATTAATCTTTTTTAGATTTTTTTTCACTACCTTTCGCTCTGTAATGTCTTGAACTTGGACTAAATAATTACTTATTAATTTTATTCCATCTTCATATAAAGGAGTTATCAGCACATCAAGATTAATAATACCTGATTTTGAAGTTTTATATAAATTGAATTTCTTAACTTGTTCAAAATCGAAGACTGATTCGTATCTTATAGTTTCACCGCTTTTTAATTTCTCCATTTCCATTTCCGGTATATTTGGATCTTTAAAGAGTTCGAATCCCTTTACTTCTGAAATATCTGATACATCAAAAATGTCTAAACAAGCTTTATTAACATCGAGTAGTTTACCCTCTGAATCGAAAAGTTCAATTCCAATTGGAGAGTCTATAAAAATTTTTTTAAATAATTCCTTTTCTAAGCTGTCCATAATAATCCTCTAATAAATTTAACAAAAATGAAGTAATGTAAAATATTTTCAATAACAATATTTAAAGAATTTTTATTTAAAGTTTTGCTATATATGATATATAACTTTGCCTTACTAAATATTATAGATAAATTTATATCAGTTTGGAATTCCAAAATTTTCAGCTATATTAAAAATGTTAATGAGATCTCTTTAATTGTTAATTTAACATCTTAAATTAACCTCTAAAACCTTTTAATATAATAATTTAAGAGTTTGATTTTTAGAAATAATTTGAATATTCTACTTAAGGATAATAAGCCCATTTTTTTCTTGATTTTTAACAGATTTAGGAAGTTTTGTAATATCATTGTTTAAAGTTAAATTTAAGGTTTTGAGAGAGGAAAGAGACCCAATCGATTCTGGTAGTGTTTTGAGTTTGTTACCCCGTAGATTTAATTCTTCTAATGAAGAAAGAGATCCGATCCATCCAGGGAGACTATTTAAATTGTTCCAGCTTAAATCAAGTTTCTTAAGGGAAGTTAGATTCCTAAATGATTCTGGTAATGTGTTTAGTTGGTTATTAGGCAATATTAACGATTCTAAAGAGGTTAGTGAGCCTATCGATTCTGGTAGTTGCATAATTTCATTATTATATAGATTTAATTCTACTACTGATGGCAAAAAGCCAAATCCTTCTTGAAAATTAGATAAAGATTTATTTCCCCCTAAACCTATTTTTTTGAGAGATTTTAGATTTTTTATCCAATCTGGAATATATTTCAAATTATTTAATCCTAGATTTAGTTTTTCAAGCGAGGAAAGTCCCTTTAATGATTTTGGTATTATCTCTAATTTATTCCCGTGTAAATTTAAAACCTCAAGAGAAGTCAATTTTTTAATTGATTTTGGAAGCGTAGTTAATTTATTATGTTTTAGATCTAAAGTCTTTAAAACCTTTAGTGCCCCAAAAGAATTTGGAATGTCTGTTAAATTATTATATCTTAAATTTAAGTATTCTAATGATTTTAGAGAACCAAAAAATTCGGGTAATTGATTTATTACGTTATGGCTTAAATCCAGGTATTTAAGAGAACCGAGAGAGTAAATAGATATCGGAACTTGGGCAATTTTATTACTTCTTAATTCTAACTTTTTAAGGTATTTCAAGATATTTATAAATTTAGATAAATCCTTCAGAATTTTATATCCAGAAACATCATCACTAATAAAGGATAAATTTAACTCTGTTACTACGCCTTTTTCTACTTTATAATTGAACTTTTCAACTATTTCTTTAAAATATTTAATAACAATATAGTTATTGATAATTTCTACGAGTTTTTCAGTTTTAAAATTTTGAATCCCCTTGGTTTTAAAAGAATCATTAAGACTCATATTAAATTGATGATCATCGAATTTTTTTATCTTATCAATTAAAATTGATTTCGCCTTATCGTTGTTAATTTCCCTTAAAAATAACACGATTGACATTAAAAATTGCCACGATTTTTCGTGTTCTAAAGACCATTTTAAAGGAGATAAAGCCTTCTCGCGAAACAAATCCATTAAGGTATTTGCAGCTAATATTCTTACTTCTTCGTAAGAATCAGATATCAATAAATTTTCTAAAATAGAAAAAACTTTTTTGTTCTTAATATGAAGTTTTTGCAATGTTTTAATGCTTTCAAGCCGAGTTTCAACACTATAGGCATTTTCGATTAAAGAGATTAATAATTCAACAGCCGTTAACTTATCAATGTCTCTTTTCTTAAAATCCTCGTAAATTTTTTTTGGAGTTAAAGCCATATTCTTTAAATTTACTAATATAGAATGAAATTTATAATATTATAAAATATTAAATCCTTTCAATTGAAGTACTGCCAATAATAATAGTTTTTATTTATCAATTAAAAATTCAAAATTAAGTTTATTTGCGAATTTTAAAAGCCAAAATTATTATTAAGAAAAAAGAGTAGATATTTATTTTAAGCCAGCAACATCTATTATTGCATTAGCAATCGCTTCTGGTTCGATTTCTTCGATAAAATGTCCAACAACATGTCCCTCAAAAACTTCAACATGACCTTCAAGTTGAGGAAGATGGTCAATCCATTGCTGAGTAACTTCATCTTTAGCTAATGGGTCCTGTTTTCCTAAAACAGCACGGACACCAATATTTTGCCCGTTAAGACCCCATTCTTTACTGATATTGTCTTGTATAAAGCGGTAAAAAGGAGTCGTATCTCGATCGCCAAGGTTAGGTTCAGTATAGATATTTCCATATCCCCACACTGGTGTTTGAAGGACCAAACGCTTTGAACTCATCACATTTGATTCCGATTGAAACTGTTCTCTAAAAAGTTTTTGAGCTATAGTCTCATTTTCTACGAAAGAACCCGTCTCTCTTGCTGTGGCAAGCATATTAGGCATATTTGCTAATAATTCGGGATTAAAAAAAATTGCATAAGATGCAAATGCGCCCCATAAGTTATTAGGGATTATTTTTGGTGTATTAGCCCATAGAAACTGTTTAAATGGAAAACCTTTATCGTAAGTTATACCTTCTTTCGGTATCGGAAAAACAGAACTATTTAATATGACGAGATTAGAAACACGATCAGAAACTTTTAAGAAAGCACCAATACCGATGGGGCCGCCCCAATCATGTATTATTATAGTTGCATTACGTAAATCAAGATAGTTTATGAGTTGGAAAAGATTATCGGCATGATCCATGCAGACCATTTCGAATGATGCCTGATCAGATAAGCCAAAACCAATATGATCCATTGCTACGACCCTGATAGGTTTCTTAGCAGAATTTATCATGTGCTTAATAACATCTCTATAAGTGTACGAAGATTCAGGATTGCCATGAATGAAAACGATTGTGCTTTCTGGATCTCCTGTCCCATGAACGCTATCTCTGTAAAACATTTTTTTTCCGGCATCCATACCCTCCGATAACTCATACCAGAATCCGCATCCTTCCGGATAATAATCTTCTGGAACGCTACTGACTGGCGTATTACTGGGGATGGAATTTGGATTTTGTTTAACGCCCATTTAGTTCACCAATTAGCCTTCTCCTTCTTTAGAAAGTGTTAGAATCCGCCGTAGCTTTGTCCTCTTATGCTTTTCAGAATTATATCGTCTAACTCGTTTATTTTTTTGCTCGATTTAACCCTATACCTCATGCTCAAGAATTTGTTTATGACCTTGTATTTTAAATTATTACGCTTCATATCTCTACGAATTTTTCTCGGAATTTTATTTGGATACTCGGTTATGTAAGGAATATCATCATCCTTAATGGATCCGTCCTTTTCGTAAAGATATTTTTTAGCGGGTTCTTCCCTTGGTTTTCGGTTAAATGGGTCAAACATATGTTTCATTTTGAATTTCAATGCACTCTGTTCAACACTGCGGGATATTAATTCCATCATCGGTGTCGGTTCGCCTATAAGATCCCTAAATCTTTCATCTGCTTTAAAAACTCTCCGTCTAACGACACCGTTCGGCGCGAAGCGATCCATTGCCCCTAACATCGTCCATGAGACCGCGGCACTCCGTTTGAATAGGTTAGATCTGATCTCACTCATTAAAGGGTTATCAGAATTCATACTGAAGTCATAGCCGTTTAGTGAAACTTCAAACCTCCTAAGCATTGACGGACCCCATGTTTTGTACATCAAATCGTATCCATATTCTGTCAGATTTAGAGTTTCATGCGTTTCTAGAGAGATATTCTTCTGTGCTCCGCTCCAGAAATGTACATCCTCCCACGGTACTTCCATTACATGTCCTTGATCTTTAAGCTTACACCATAATTCGGTACCAGGGAAAGGGGATAGGCGTGTTAATTGTTGGTAAGTAGGTTTACACGCAATAAAATAGTTAAGATCCTCGTACATGTTTGCATGATTTTGGTAATCCCAACCACATATCCACGCACCAAGCGTCCGAATGCCCATTGAATGAAGCTTGTGAAACACTTCTCGAGCATCAGCTTCTTTAACTTTTTTATAGCCGTGGTCACCAGCAAACTTGGATTCCACACCAATGAAAACCGCACCCATTCCAGTTTCAGGAATAGCATCCCAACCATAATTACTAGCAAAATGCCAGATAAAATCTACTGAACCAAAGCCAGTGTAGTCAACATTTTCTATAAGATCTTTGTTGTTTTGCCACATTTCCCTAGTTTTGGCAAGCCATCGGGGATGGCGAAAATGATCTTCTTCGATTACAAAAAGAGATGACAGGCTTGGGAAGTGTTTACGATAAGCTTTAACATGGTCAACAAAATCTTCTGGTGAAAGCAGTTCAATCCGTTTTTGACCGAACATCTCAGTGGTTGAGCAAAAATCGCAGCCACCAGGACATCCTAACCCTGTGACTACAAAACCCATACCGCCTCTGGGGTATTTATTGATAAATGCTGGGGCACCACCACATTTTGGCATTAGTTTTTGAGTTATCTTTCTATCTGTGTCCTCACCTAGGAACTCACGAAGAAACTTTACACCCTCTCCTTTTACTACATGGTCCACATATTTTTTTTTAAATTCTTCGTCATACTGAGCATCAAAAGCTTGGGCACCATAACTCCCTAAAAGAATTTTCGTTTCAGGAGATTTTTCTCGGATATATTTGCACATTTTCATAACCATATCAAGATGAACTGGAAACGCACTGATGCCAATTGTAGCATATCCTTTATCAACTTCTTCGGTGAAATTCTTCCATCGTGGATATTCAAGTAAAGTCGAAGGAATATTAATGTTTTGCGCCAGAATATGGTTCGCATAACAATGAGTATGAGAAACGACCGTAAATATATCATCGCCATGAGTAAAGCGCTGACCTGTAGCATCTGTGAGAGAATCGTTAGCGGGTAAAGATGGGTAAGGATAGCAGGGGGTTGTCAACAAAATTCTATCTGATATCATAATATAGCCTTTTTTTTTAATATCAAATTTTAATTTTTTTTTATTTTTATTAATCACTATTTAGACAATAGAATATTTAAATATTGCTATAATGCCCAGCAATAAAGCACAATATATAAATAATAAGTTACTAATTTTAATAACAATGAGCTATAAAAATGACTACAAATCAAGCATATTAGAAAAATTAGCTGACTCTGCTTCTGGTTTAACAATTACTGATCTTTCAAAAAAAATAGGGATTCATCGCAATACTACTTCAAAATATTTAAATATTTTAGAAGCTGAAGGTTTAGTAATAAAAAAAGATATAGGCGCAGCGCGTTTATATTTCAGTAAAAAAAGAAAATACCTTCGCAAGAAACTAGTTAACACATTTATTCAAGCACTATTATACGGATTAAAAGAAAAATTTCCCAATAAGGAGCAAATTTTTAAAGAAGTTGGTTTAAAACTTTTAGATCGTTTTCAATTTTCTCTTGGAGACGCATATCTTAAGGAAATCGAAAAACTAAGAGGGATTTCCGATACCAAAGCTTATTTAAAACTTTTTGAAGAGTTTTATAATTCGTTTGATTTTTTCCAAGACGATATTGATATCTCGATTTTTGAACTTCACCAAAATAGGGTAATATATAGAATTAAAAATTCAGAATATTTAAAGAAATCTGATGATTTCGTTTATTTTTTTTATGTAGTGTGCGGGATTACCGAGGGAATATATCTACGGAATTTAAATGTTAAAGTGAAATGTAACGTTGAAAATATTCATGTATCAAGTAATAAGAAAGAAAGCTTTATTGATGTTTCTTTAGAAATCCAATGACTTGAATTTTCTAATTAGTAGATTTTAAAAAAAAAAAATTTAGAAAAATTAAAATGCAACACGAAAATTTCGTTCCCTTATTGCTTTTATAATGTAATCATCTATTATGGGATTACTTTTACTGGATTTTAACTTACGAAAAATTTTTAACAGATTTCCTCGAAGGAAGTATCTGAAATTATTCGATTTCATCGAGAAAGGGATTTTTGACAATAACTCAGTATGATAAGGGATGTCGTTGTCCTTTAGAGTTTTATTCTTTGGATAAAGATATCGTTTGGCTGGTTCTTCTTTAGGGTATCGGTTAAAAGAGTCCCACGTGTTTTTCATTTTGAAGTCTTTTGCGAGAGATTCAAATTTCTTTGCTACTAGTTCTTGGACTGGTGTAGGTTCGCCAATTAGTTCCCTATACTTTTCGTCAATTTTAAGAACTCTTCGTCTCACTACACCATTGGGCGCAAATCTGTCCATCGCATATACCATATTCCATAGCATTGCTGCTTGTCGTTTGAAGAAAACTGATTTATGATTTTGCATTATAGGATTATTAGAATCTAAGCAATACTCATAACCTCGTAGGACAACATCAAGCTTTCTAAGCATAGAAGGACCCCATGTTTTATATAACAAGTCATACCCGTACTCAGTCAGATTCAGAGTTTCATGGATTTCTAACGCTACATTTTCTTGCGAACCACTCCAAAAATGCACGTCTTCCCATGGAACATCCCTCACACGATCACATTGCTTCATTTTATCGTATAATAAAGTGCCAGGGAAAGGAGATAATCGAGTTAATTGTTGAAATGTTGGATAACATGCCACAAAATAGTTAAGATCCTCATAGATATTAGAATGGTTATGAAAATCCCATCCACATATCCACGCTCCAGCGGTACGAATTCCTAGAGAATGGAGTTTATGAAAGAGTTCTCGCGCGTCTACTTCCTTTCGTTTGGAATAGCCATGTTCTCCAGCAAATTTAGACTCAACACCGATGAAAATCGCACCGATGCCAAGTTCAGCCAAGGCATCCCATCCATATTTGTCAGCAAAATGCCAGATGTGATCCACTGAACCAAATCCAAACCAATCGAGAGATTCCACTACCTCCGGATTGCTTTCCCAATATTGTTTGGTTTTGATGAGATATTCTGGATGACGAAAATGATCTTCTTCAATTACAAAAACTTGAACAACACCAGGGAAATGTTCGTGATATGTGCGGATGTGATCAACTAACTCATGTGGTGATAATAATTCTATTCGTTTATGACCAAACATTTCAGTGGTAGAGCAAAAATCACACCCACCAGGACAGCCTAAGCCCGACACAAGGAAAGCAATATTTCCCTTAGGATGTTTATCGAGAAACCAAGCGGAACCACCGCATTTTGGCATTAATTTTTGTTGAATTCTTCGATTTGTATCTTCTCCTAAAAATTCACGAAGAAATTTCACACCTTCACCTTTTACTGCGTAGTCCACGTATTTCTTCTGCGTTTCTTCATCATATTTTGCTTTAAATGCTTGTGCTCCATAGGATCCTAAAAGTATTTTTGTTTCTGGAGAATTTTCTCGGATATACTCGCACATCTTTAGTACATTGTCTAAATGAACAGGAAAACAACTGATGCCGATGATGTCGTAACCTTTGTCGACTTCCTTCGTAAAATCATCCCATCTAGGATACTCAAGCAAAACGGAGGAAATATCGATATTTTGCGCTAAAATATGGTTTCCAAAGCAATGAGTATGAGAAATCATTGTAAAAATATCGTCACCTTTCGTAAAACGTTGACCGGTAGCATCTGTAAGAGAATCGTTAGCGGGGAGTGTAGGATAGGGCATAATGGGCGTTGTTAATAAAATTTTAGTTTCTGACATAATTTTATCATGAATTTTTTAATTTTTTTATAAAAAATTGAAGTTTCTCATTATTTTATAATTAGGATTAAATTATATTTAAGTGTTTGCACTAGTGCTTGGCATTAATGCCAACTTTTATTAAAGTAATTATTATATATAATAATATACATTTTAGAAAAATTTTCAGAAATACTCTTTTTTATGGAAGCTAACAAAAGAAATAATTGTAAAACAGAAATTCTTAAAGTATTAGACGATTCCCCAATGGGATTAACAATTACAGAAATTTCATCAAAAATAGGATTTAATCGCAACACCGCCTCCAAATATTTAGAAGTTTTAGAGACGGCCGGATTAGTATATAAAAAGGAGATTAGTCGCGCAAAGTTATTTTTCAGTAAAAAAAGGAAATACTTGAGGAGAAGTCTAGTGAATTCTTTTATACAAGCTTTATTATATGCTATAAAAAACGAACTTCCCAATCAAGAACAGATTGTTAAAAAAATTGGTAGAAATATTTTGGATCGATTCCAATTTCCCATTAGAGACGCATATATTAAAGAATTTGAAAAATATAGGGGGATTTCTGACCCCCAATCTGAATTAAAGCTTTTTAAAGAATTTTACAATGCCTTTGATTTTTTTCAAGAAGATCTTGATATTTCAATTGTGGAACTTCACCAAAATAGGGTAATATATAGAATTAAAAATTCAGAATATTTAGGAACTTCTGATGATTTCGTTTATTTCTATTATATAGCCTGCGGAATCACCGAGAGGATATATTTACAAAATTTAAATAGAAAAGTAATGTGTAATGTTGAAAATATTCATATATCACATAATAAGGAAGACTCTTTTATTGATATATCGTTGGAAATTCAATAACATGCTCAATTATAAGAAATAAATTTAAAGTTTTTCTAAATTTTTTTTTAAACATATTTAATTTTTACCTTAAATAGAAGTCATATTCAAAATCGAATAATTCTACTTCATGCGAAATAATTAGAATCTCAACTATATCCTCTTTCACTTCATATACAATTCTATAATTATTGAATATAACTTCTCTGATTTTCTCATCATCTTTATCAGGAAATTTACGACCGAGAAATGGAAATTCCCCCAATTGTTCTATTTTGCTAAAAATTCCTTTTACAAATTCTTTTGCCTTCTCTGGAGAATGTCAACCATTTTTTCATTCGTTCCTTTGCTTCTTCAAGAGTTATATAATTTCCGTCTTTTATTTGCTGCTGCGCTTGATTAATTTTTTCATTAAGATATAATTTGTAGGCAATTTCCTCTATATTTAAATTATCTGGCAAATTTTTAATAAAATTAATAGCAGTTTCTTTTGCAGAAGGCATGTTAATAGTAAGGCAATTTGGGAATTAAAATGTATTCAAAATCAAATTTTATTGATATTTCGCAAATTATAAAAGGTTTTTGATCTATTTTAAAATCCAATCGTGGAAAATATATAGAATTCACCTATTAATTTAACAGTTAACTATTTACTAAAAGCTTCGAGAGCCTTTTTTGCTACTTCTTCCCCCCATTCTTGTACGAAATGTCTTGCTTCGGCTAGTTTGTATGGTTCTGGACACCCTCGAATCATTTTTCTGAGATCTTCCATGACCGGGGGTCCAAGAACTGGATCTTTCATTCCTAATGCCATAAAAACCTTACCTCTCCATTCATTGCTGAGCCAATCGCGAGCACGTTGTGATATTTTAGCACCAAGCTGATCTGATTTATCTGGAACAATAAAAGGGAACCTACGTACTCCAGCTTTGTATCTATCATCTGGAAAAGGGGCTCTGTACGCGTTTAATTCCTCGTCTGTAAGATGAGGAGCTTGACTTTTCAGAACCATAGCAACATCGTAATTAATATTATCACCTGACCATTTGCGCCACGCGAGAAATCCAGGATATTTTGAAATGTTACCAATCGTTAACATAGTATCCATTATAAGTAGCCTTGAAAATCGTTGAGGCATATCCATTGGTAATGTAAGCCCTATAATTCCACTCCAGTCTTGACATACGAGAGTAATGTTGTTTAAATCAAGGTGTTCTATGAAAGATATAATAGATTTACGGTGAAAATCAAAGGTATAAATTTCATCGTCTATAGGTTTATCAGATCGCCCGAATCCAAAAAAGTCTGGAGC
>JAUWBH010000012.1 GCA_030605085.1 Promethearchaeota archaeon
GCAAAGTGATGACCAATAATTGGTAATCCTTCTTCAGCTTTTTGAATAACATTGGTTAGGGAAATTTCCAAGCCTTTTAATCCTTCTTTTAATACAGCCATTTCAGGATCTGGTACAATTCTCCAAACTAATTCATATGAATTCTTTATAACTTCCAATAACATATTATATGGAATAACTCTTTCTTTCATTTTATTTCAGCTCCTTGTTTTAACTCCAATTATTTTATCGTTTATTTTTCTATCATTTCTAAGAAAGCTTCTATTCGAGTTTGTAAACGTATTGTATCTGCTTGAAAGTATTCTCTGTCAATATTAAATACAGGAATATCCAAATCTTTCAATTCGTGTTCAAAGAGCATGTTATCGCAGCCATGAAGATCGCAATTATTTATTCTCTGTAGAATAAGCCCGTCGACTTTTGCCCTTTTTATTTCACTCTTGAGAAAATTTAATCGTTTTTCGTGATCATCCATCATTCTTGGGCAAGACATTCTATAATATAAGCGTTTAGAAATATTTTCTAAGGGATCGCCTCCTATGTCAATATCATCTACAAAATTTCGGGTTCCAAAACATGAAAAATCAGAAACTATTAAAGCACCAACGTTCTCAATTAGCTCAGTAAAATTAGTATCATCAATAATACTTCCAGCGAGCATTATTCTTTTATTATTTGTTTTAATCCCTTCACTATCTTTTAATAAATTTAAAATTCGTTCTAATTCTTGATTTGCAATATCTTTCGGAATAGAACTGTTTGCCACAGAAATCTGTAAAGCCTGACTTCCAGTAAGTTTTGGTACATCTTGTATTCTTAATTTATGAATCTCTCTCAAAAGCTTTCGATTCTCATTATATGTTTTTATCGATCCTTTAAGATCCTCATCAATTATTTCTTTGATATTATAACTTCTTTCAATTTCTTCCTTTAATTCTTCAATTTCTTGTTTAAACCATTCAAATCCCGCTTTTGTTATAACATGAGGGATAGAAATATAAAAACGCGGAACTTTTTTTTTAAAACCTTCTCTATTAAACACTTTTAGATGAAATAATTCATACATTCGCCTTGTATGATCGCAGCTATTACAAATAAAATACCCATCAAAAAAGTCAAAACCACCTTTTAAAGCCAAATCAAGTGAAGCTCTAACGAAACTACAAGTGAATCGTACCATATAAACATCTCCAAGTTCCGTACTATTATTTCCAGTTGCTCTTATTCTAAAAGGCAATAATTTTGCTGCGCATATTAATTCTTCAGGAATGTAAGTACAGTAATATCCGACAACTTTTTTGTTATTATTTTGCCATTCTTTAATATAGGAATTCATAATTGAATTCGAAACTTCAAGAAATGGATCGTTTTGTAAACTCATATTATTAACTTTTCTCCTTGAATTTATACATTTTACGCTTGCCAATAGCTAAGCATCTAAATAATCTTATAAAGGATAATAAAAGTCCGTTAATTTTTACTCTTCTGGTAATTATATATTTAAAGAATATTTTTAATAATCCAAAAATATTACTCTTCGTACATACAATATCACTCATTAAAGGAATTATCTTATCTCTCTTTACATCAATAATAGCAGTCGCTACTGGATTTTTAGCTCTTCCCATATTCGGTTCAAAATCGAATTTATTTTTTACAAGTACGAAGGTAAGATATCCATCTAATGCAGGGAAATAAAATTCAATTTCTTGTCCCTCCCTTTTACCAACTTTTTGAAAAGATTCATCAAATCCGTATACATCAATTAATATTTTAGCTAACCTTGCGAAATTAAGTAGCATAGCCTCATTAAGCATGTTTTTTAATCTTAACTTTTTATTTAAGATTTGAGAATCAGAATCATCTGTTGTATTTATTTAATCCACCACGTAAAATCTTTTTATTATATTATTTATTACAGAATGGATGCATATGTAAATCTATAACCACCTTATTTAACTATTTTTAAATATTAAAAATTTCAATATTTATATATATTATATTTAGTTTTTATAAATTTTATTTTTTTAATTGCAGAATTAAGTATTTCTTGCTTTAAATCAACCAAATCAACTTTAATTCCAGACTGAGCGTAAACCTGTGCAATGGAGTGTCCCATTGTACCTGCTCCTATGACCAAAACTTGTTGTATTTCATTTACATTCAAATTTATCATCTTTTAATAAATTAATATTATTTTTTTTGCTATAAAGATTCGAATCCAAATCTCAAATAATTTTAAAAAAGCATATTGATTAAGGTATTTTATTAATAATTCTTTATTTTTATATATTAAAAAAGTGCTTAGTAAACACTTTAAATAATTTACTGTGCGTGGGAATTTACGCTTAAAGAATAGATTAAACTGGATTAAAACATATATAATCTTTTAGACAAATAAAATTAATAATATCTTTTAGATAATTAAAATTATAAATAATAATTATTCAAAAAAAATAATTATAAAATGAAGAGTGAATGATATGTTTGATAAATCTCATTGTGCGGAATGCGAAAACATTGACTGTATGATGAAATGTCAATGGATAAATTTCGAAAATGTTGAGGCAGCAAGAGTAGAAATCAATAAATTAATCAATGAGGATAAAGAATGCAGAATATTAAAAGATTGTATGCTATGCTTTTCTTGTGATGAATATTGTCCCTATAATTCACATCCTTTTGACTTGATAAATGAATTACAGGAAAGATTTCAATCTCAAAATATTTCACCTACAATCGCCCAGAACTCAGTTACTATATATGCAGCAAAGAGTGAATTTAAAGCAAGACCAATTGATCCTGGAAAACCAATTTTGAATAAATGTGCATTCCCTAAAACTAATGCAAAAGAGATGAAAGGTTCTATGTTTGATGATCTACAGTCTGTGGGGGGTTTACATTTTTTTTGCCAATTAGTATACCAACATGTTGCAAAACCTTCTATTATTAAAGAGCGCGTTCCAATTATTCTTGAAAACTTTAAAAAAACTGGAGTTTTAAAAGATACAGAAGTGATCTGTTGGCATGATGAATGCTATGGATTATATACATCCTATTGTCAAAGAAATAACATCGATGTACCTTTTAAACCCGTACATATTTTCGAATATGTGTATAATTATCTTAAAGAACACGAATCTGAAATTACTAAGCTAAATTTAAAAGCAGCTTATCAGCGAAATTGTTCTAATAGATATGTACCTGAAACTGATGAGATCCTCGATAATATATGTAAACTAATTGGAGTAGAGAGAGTCGCAAGGAAATATGATAGAGAAAATGGTTTATGTTGCGCAGCCCCCTTTGGGATGAGAGGGCATCCAAAATTGGTTCGGAAAACGCAGAATGACAATGTTCAAGATATGGTAGATCACGAAGCAGAAGTATGCATTTTCAACTATCCCATGTGCAAAGACACTTTAGATCGGAAAGTAACCGGCAAGGGAATGAAATCTTATTTTATTAGTGATTTAGCGAGACTGGCTTTAGGAGAACAGTTGGATTATTAAAAAAAATTTTAAAACTTCAAAATAATTAAATCTACTAAATAAAATCATAAAAATTGAAAAAGGTGGAGTAGATGTTTGATAGTTCTCATTGTTCCGAATGCGAAGACATTGATTGCTTAACCAGATGTCAATGGATGGATATCGATAAAGATACGGCAAGGGCTGAAATGGAAAAGATGATTAACGGGGAGGATTCTTTCGTTTTAAAAAATTGCGTTACATGCTTTGCCTGCGACGAATACTGTCCGTATGGCTCTCATTCATTTGATCTAATTACAGAATTGCAGGAAAAATATAATTCGTTAAATATTAATCCTTCAATCCTTGAAAGCACGGTAAAAAGGTTTGCTCCACATGATCAACTAAGACTAAAAGAAATTGATCCTAATAAGCCTGTATTAAATAAATGTGGATTTGGTAAGGTAAACGTAGAAAATATGCAGGGGCAATTATTCGAAAATTTACAATATGTAAGTGGCCTCGATTTTTTTTGTAATTTAGTTTATCATCACTATGCAAGAGATTCAGTCATTAAAGAAAGAGCACCTATAATTATTGAAAATATTAAGAAGCAAGGCATTAAAGAAATGATTTGCTATCATGACGAATGTTACGGATTTTGGGCATCATATTGCCCGCGAAATAATATAGAACTTCCGCCTGATTTTAAACCAATTCATATTTATGAATATCTATACAATTATCTCAAAGATCATGAATCAGAGATTAAAAAGCTCAATATGAAAATGGCATACGAAAGAAGTTGTTCTAATAGGTTTATTCCTGAAGTGGATAAATGGGTAGATAAAATTTGTGAATTGATAGGCGTTGAGAGAGTTTCAAGAAAATACGATAGAGAAAATGCTATGTGTTGTGCTGGTGTATTTGCAACATTAGGCAAAAGTTCTTTAATGAGAAAAGCTCAGAATGATAATGTCAATGATATGTTGGAACACGGCGCTGAGGTATGCGTATATAGCTGTCCCATGTGTAAGGAAAGTCTTGGTTCTAAAGCGAAAAGAAAAGGATTAAAAAATTATCTCCTCAGTGATTTATGTAGATTAGCTCTTGGAGAGGAATTAGATTATTAAAAAAGAAGTTAAATATTTTTTTATTTTTATTTCTAATTTTTCATATACATCCCTATTTCTTATTGATAAAAAACCTCAATAAGGTCAACAACTTCAAATCCCTTGATAGATTTATCATTTTCGTTAGATAAATTTGTCCGATATTAGGCTATTTCAATATCTAGCTGATCCAAGAGCTCTATAAGGTCAATAACTTCAAATCCCATGTGAAATTTATCATTTGCGTCAGATAAATTCGTTTTACAAAATGGACATACCGAAGATATAACGGTCGCTCCAGCTTCTTTAACCTCTTCTAAACGCTCTTTCGAGATTTCCACTGACCATTCAGGATATCCAATTTTCACACCGCCGCCAGCACCGCAACACCACGCGTTTTTTCTGTTTCTCTTCATTTCTACGAAATTAATTCCAAAAATTTGCTTATATACATCTCTCGGTTCTTCGTATAATCCTAAATGTCTTCCGATATGACAGGGGTCGTGGTATGTAACTGTCTTATTGTATTCGGATTTGAATTTTATCTTTCCTTCATCTAACAATTGCTTTACTAATTCTACTGAATGATATACGTCAATATCGTGTTCAACGCCTTGTTTAGCAAAATCCATTTTTAGCGTTCGATAACAGCCAGCACACGATGTAATTACTTTTTTAGCACCCGCTTCTTTAATTTTTTGGATGTTATAATTCATGAATTCCTTTACGGGTTCTATTTGTCCAGTTCTTATAATTGGGCTTGTACAACAGTGTTCGTCGATTAAAGTGAAATTTAAATTAACTTTCTTGAGAAACTTTATAGTAGCATCCCTAAGATTTGTTTGTCGATAATTTGAAGTGCAACCTATGAAATAAACCCATTCCGCTTCGTCTGGCAAATCATATTTCCTTTTCAATTCTGCGTTGTCAGAGTTCGGTTCTCCGTATGGATTGCAAAATCCTTGATTTGTTATGCGTTCTAACAACAATTTTTGCCTATCGGGACAAAATCCGCTTTTAACGGCTTCAGCTCTCGCAGCCTCTATAATATCGACCATAAAATCGTTAAATTTGTCAAACCTACAATTTTCCACGCAGTTTCCGCAAGTAGTACACGAGTATAAGATGTTTGCTAAATTCTGACTCCATTGAAGTTCACCGCTTATTATACTGTAAATCAACCACATTCTCCCTCCTGTACTATAAGTCTCAAAACGATGCTTTTTATAACTAGGACAATTAAAATCAGTAAAATCAAAAGTAAACTTACAATAACCGCACCGGAAACACCTATGAACGATATTTTTCCAATCCTGTTCAGTATCTACAGTAATCTTTAAGGCACCTCCCAATTTCCTGGATTCATAATTCCATTTGGATCTAAAGTGTTGCGTATTGTTTTTAACAACATCTTGAAATTAGGGTCCATTTTTTCAACGATTAATTTTTGACCCGATAGTTCTGCTTTCCATGGAATTCCTCCTAATTCTAACGCTAATTTGTTTGTTTCGTGTAATGCTTTTCTGGCCCTTTCCATGTCGTCGGGATCTGCTCTATTAAACGAATAAGAAAAGAACATTACGATAGTATGAGTCCCCCCTATGAGTCGAGAACCTAGCGTTGGCGGAATGCCGTATTTTTTTGCAATTTCGGCACCCTTCTCGTATGCTTCAGGAATCTTTTCTAAAGGCATAAACGCTCCGACATATTCGAATCTTCTACCTTTTCTAAAATCTGCAGCCCTCGCAGCGAATATAGGTTTATCTAAATACAGATCTACCATCCTTTGAGGGGCCTTCATATATCTTGCACCCGCCTTTCGATACAATCGCTTGAATATTTTTGTATTACGCTCTATATCTTCCTTAGATTCTCCCGTAATATATGTCATTATAAAAATATAGCCTTTCATCCACTCTGGTTTATCTTGTTTTCCAAGCAGAACATCTTCGGCTAAACCAGTTGCAGTTATCTGCGAGAGGAGGTTCGGGATCAATTTTGTGTCCTGCATCATCCCAAATATTATGTCTCTCATTTTTGGTTTTGGAAACAATTGAATAGAAAGTTTAGTAACAATCCCCATCGTCCCAAACGAGCTAATAAATAATCCAACTAGGTCAGGGATTGGGCCCCGACCAAACCAACAACAACCTGAAATTGCACAGGAACCAAATTTACAGATTTCTCCATTAGCTAAAACTACTTCTAATCCATTAATCAATGCTCCATGGTCCCCATATCGCTGTGATAAATATCCTGAGCCATGAATTAATACATTTCCGGTTACTGTTGCGGAAGGAGGTGCATCCGGAACAGGAGGTTGTAACTCGGGATAATTCTCGTTCAGATGTGAAAGCAATTTTCCCGTAGTAACTCCCGCTTCTATAAGAGCATATCGGCTCATCTCGTTTATCTCGAGGATTTGATCCATTCTTTTCATATCTAAGACGATCCCTCCCTTAATGGGGATGATTAATCCACTAAGCGTCAAACCTCCGCCCATCGGTACTATTGGAATCTTTTCCCTATTTGCGAGTTTTACAATTTTTTGAACTTCTCCAACTGTTTTAGGCAATACCACAAAATCAACACGCCGAGGTTTAGAAGCTCCGGGATCTTGAGAATAAATATACAAATCTTCAAGTTTATCAGTAGCGTAATCCTGTCCAACAATATCTTCTAAATTTTTTAATATTTCGTCCTTATTCAAAAAAATCAACTTTTTCTATAATAGTTGTTTAAATGCTAAAATTAGATTGTATTTATAATTTTCTAATATCATTACTTTTTACAGCGATTGTTTCACAAAACTGACGAATGGTAAAAGCTCGATAATTTCAATGAAAGATTCAATTAGATTAATTATTTACAAACGATCAAAAATGCCAATAATTAAAAGTAATCGAATCATAAGTTATTTTAAGCAAAATAAATTATAAAACAAAACTGTAAAAAAAATTTAAATCAAGTTTGATTTATCATGACAGAAGACTATTTAAGAGGCCAAATTTCAGCAAAAGAGGATGAAATCACTAAGATAGAAGAGGAATCTGACAATGAATCTGCGGCTAAGGGGAAAGAAATCGAAGATGAGTTTAATCCTAAAATTGCCGATTTAAAATCCAAGTTAGAAAGTGAACAAGCAGCTTTAGATGAGGCTATTGAAAAATACAACGAATGGAAAGATAAAATGACTGAACAAAAAACTAAACTAAAAAATATGACATCTGAATTAAAAGTACTTCAAAAACAAAAAGAAACTACTTTAAATAACAAATTAAAGGAAATCGAATCAGATAAAAAATCGAAAATTAAAGCAATTAACTCAGCAATTAAAGCCATTCAAAAAGAATTAAGAGCGTTGGAAAAAGCTGCTGCGAAAGCTGCCGCAGCAGAAGCTGCTAAAGAGGAGTAAGGTTTTTAGAATTCAAGTTTACTTTTTCATCATTTTTCATCTTTTTTTTATTTTTTAATCGTTGTTTTAATGAAATAAACTTCATTAATAAAGAATTACAAGCTTTTTTATCGTTTTTAACATTATTAGTGTTTATATTATAACTATTATTATAACTCAATAACCCTATTACTGAACTTTAACGATTTCAAGAAAATTTAAAGTTAAAATGACATATACTTTAAATCCGGAAAAAATATATGCTGATATTATAAATGGCAAACTAAATAAACCTGAAGCCATTGAGATGTTAATCTCTCTAATAGACGAAAGCAACGATGCTCAAGTTAGAGCTGAATGCGTTGAGATTCTTGAAAGAATAGCCTCCAAAACAGATAGAGTTTTTAAAACAATAGAAAACTGTTTAATCTCTGACGAAAGTCCATTTGTTAGAAGCGCAGCCGTTAAAGCTATTGTTCAAAATTACCTTAAAGACGATTTAAGCTCGTTAAAATGGGTAATTAAAAACGATAAATCACCGATTGTATTGAAAACAATTTTTGATTTATTTGAGAAAATCGATACTCAGCAAATTAAACTCTTGAAAAAGGAGTTGATAAAAATTATTGAGAGATTTGCTTCGGTTATTGGAGTTATTCCGGAAGAAGTAAACTTTTTTTTAGACTTGGAAGCTTTATTTGCCAAAGACAATAAGAATTACGAAATCGATCTTAAGGCTTACAAAGATTATGAAAATTTGAGTAATGTTAAAAATGG
The DNA here is from genome assembly GCA_030605085.1 of Promethearchaeota archaeon. The sequence goes on from JAUWBH010000012.1 coordinate 8,754, forward strand.
CGAACCTTGGCTCGAAATAAGAAACAAACGCATCGTAGGATTATGTCTCAACTTCTATAATTGGAGATTTATAAAAAATAATCCTGAATACGTTGATTATCTTTCTAACTTAATGTATCTTAGACTATTTCTTACTTCGCTAAAAAAATTAAATATAAATCGAGATAATATTCACCAAGTTCCTGAATCAATAGGTTCGTTAACCTCTCTAGAAAGGTTAGATTTAAGTCGAAACAATATTCAAGAAGTTCCCGAATCAATAAGTATGTTAAGTTCGCTAAAAACTTTAAATCTAAGTCGAAATCACATTAAAAATCTTCCCAAGTCAATAGGTTCTTTAATTTCACTCAAAAGCTTAGATTTAAGCCGAAATTATCTCCAAAATATTCCCGAATCAATTAAGAATCTTAAATCTTTAACAGAATTAAGGATAGATAAAAACCAAATCCAGACTATTCCCAACTCGTTAAAAGCGTTTTTAAATTTGCTTGAGAATTTTGTTGATTAATTTTCTGTAATTTTAAAATATTATAGCAGATTTTTATATTTCAATTATTTTCCATTTCCCCAAAAATTGAATTTTCCTCGACTTAATACATGTTTTGGATCAATTGTATTTTTAATAGCTTTCATTAAATTATAATATTCTTTTTGATATCCAATTTCGGCCATTAATTTACTCATTATATCTCCCATCATGTAAAATTGAGCTCCGTGTTTTGTTAACCTTTCCAATATAGACTTCCAGAGTTTTAAATTAATTTCATTAATGATTTCGTAATTTTTACCATCTCTATAGCTTGCGAAAGAAGAAAAACCCGCAGTTAATTCTACATTATTATGCTCAACCAAAATAATAGGTCCTGCCCCAGTAACAGGACGCATTCCGGTAATTTCTAATATTTTATTCATGTCTTCCGAATTTTCAATGTCCCATTGATCAAGATCCTGTAATATTTTAGGAAAAGCATTTATAGGCACTTTACATTCCGCATCTATAGGATCAAAACCAGGAACTATCCCCCATAAATTATGAGCGAATAGCCAGTACCCCTGTTCGCAGTAGTGCCATTTTGCAATGTTTCCATCTGAGATTTCAGCACCAAGTTCTTGTGCTTTTTTGCTTAATATAATATTATCTAATTTCTTAACTTTCTGTTCTAATTCTGCCTCTGAATTTGCCTCTATAGTGTAATAAATAATACCTCGCTTTCTTTTTAAATGTTCCCACATGGGAAATAAACCATATTGGATACCTAACGACACTACTAAATCCATAAAATAACCCGCATCGTAAACATCAATTCCTTTTTGCCTAATTTCCGTAAATATCTGAGCAGAAATTTCCGCAGATTTACGAGGCATTAAGAACGTTTTATAATTAGCGAAAGTAGGTTTAGGAAACACTTGTAGAGACGCTTTAGTTTTTACGCCAAAAATCCCGTTATCGCCGCAGAAAAGACCTGTTAAATCGGGGCCGTTACTAAATCTATTAAACGGAAACTTGGAAAATTTATTAGCTTGAGATCCTGTTTCTATAATTTCTCCCGTCGGTAAAACGACCTCAAGAGAAACCAACTGATTTGTACATGCGCCATATTTAGCAGCTCCACCAGCGCCTACAGAGTGATGAGAAATTCCTCCACCAATTGATGCCACCAATCCGCTTCCAGGTCCCATACATCCTGTATATAACCCAAATTGAGATAGATATTCGTCCAACTTGCTCCAAGAAATTCCTGCCTCTACAGTAACTATGAGATTATCTTCATCTAAATTCAAAACATTATTCATGCTTTTTAAATCAAGTAAAATACCGCCATCCCCAATTGGCTTACTCCCCCCGAACTCACAAGCCCCACCGCCACGAGGAATAACACCAATATTCTCTTCATTCGCGATTTTTAATATTTCTGAGATTTCCTCCGCACTTGTAGGGCGTATTACTATATCTGGAACTCCTTGTAAAACAGAATTAACATTCCTAGAATAAGCGTGTCGAACATAAATGCTATTAGAAACGCGTTCTTTAGAAACTTTTTTTTCTAATTTTTGATATAATTCTGACATTTTTATAATCTCTTTTCTTTTCCATCTTAGACAATTTTACATCTATTCTTTTATCTTTCCTATTTACAAATAGGAAATTTTAATCATTTTAAATAATAAATTCTTTAACTACCTTTTTTGTTTTAATAAGAAAAAAAAAAAGGAAGTTTATATTAAAAATTTTCCCACACATGATCACGCAGGATTGCGCTTCTCAACGCGACACAACAGACCTTTCACGGATACTGACGCTGTCACAACATCGGGATGTTGATTGTCCGTTATCTGATTGACATTTACCCTCTTCCAACCGTCTTCTACTCCATACCAGTACCCATGCATTGAATGCACCACTTTTGGATGGATATGTTCAAAAAACTTAATTTTGATTTCTATTCGCCCTCTTGGGGTTGCCAGATAGACCCACTCTCCGTCCTCGATTCCAAGCTCATTGGCGGTTTTCGGATGAATTTGAAGCTCGGGATCCGGAGCGTGTTTGCGTAATGAGGGAATATTGCGGTGGGCCGAGTGATAATAAACGATATTTCGTCCTCCAGTGGTCAGAACAAGGGGATATTCTTTCCATAAATCGGGACGACTCACAGGACTTTCTGGGGGTTCTTTAAAGTGAGGTAAAGGTGCGATTCCTATAGCTTCGAGGTACTTAGCATAAAGTCCTACCTTTCCCGATGGAGTATTAAATCGGTTTCTCTTTTCATAACTTTTATACATAACTGGAGTAGAGAATTGTCCTACCTTCTTGAATTCCTTATAGGTCATGCCAATAGGTTCAAGACGATAGTCTAAGGACTCCTCAACAGTATTCCAGTATCCCTCAAGACCCATTTTTTTAGCAAGATCGATAAAAATCTGCTTCTCGCACCGACACTCTGGAACTGGTTCAACCGATTTTGGTTGACAAAAAACATGGTTTTTCATGAGTAAATCCTCGACATCATCCCGCTCAGTCCAATGCGCGGCTGGAAGAACAATATCAGCCATTTTTGTTGTGGGTGTATGAAAGTAATCTACCACAAATAGAAAATCCAGAGCAGTTAAAGCCTTTTTAACATGTTGGGAGTTTGCATAGGCACACATCGGATTGTTCGCAAATAACCCTATAGCTTTAACAGGATATGGCTTCTCTTCAAGAATTGCGTCCCAAACTAATTCTGGGGCTATTGGGAGAGTTCCTAAGAGAGGGTATTGTTTCATGCCTAACTTTTTTTTAGATTTTCTTTTTGGTAATCTATTGTACGCATCGAAATCACTACCATAGCAGTTACGATCACCCGTAGGTGGTACATGAAAGATATTTCCACCAGGTACTTCCAAGTTTCCTGTAATAGCGCTCAAGATGGTTAGTGATCGCGCAAGATCAAAGGCATCGTTACTCTGACACACACCTGCAATACCAGGACCAATAGAAGCTGGTTTGTTACGCGCAAAAGTAAGTGCTGCTGCCTCAATCTCATCTGCGGATATCCAGGTGATTTCAGCGCATCGATCTGGAGTGAAACTAGCAACATGGTCGCGCAACTGATCAAATCCATCAGTCCACTTTTCTACAAATTCTTTATCATAAAGCTCGTTTTCGATGATGACATGCATAAAACATAATGCCAACGCAACATCCGTTCCTGGTTTAACCGGAAGCCAGTGATTGGCTTTACGAGCGATCCGAGTGCCTCGAGGATCAACAACGATAAGCTTCGCACCAGCCTTGAGTCCTTTTCTTAAAAAATACAAATAGATCCCAGGCCAAGAAGCTTCTGGATTGTGAGCCCACAAAACTATACATTTACTTGATCCATAATCTGGATCCATTAACGGGAAACCGCATGTAACAACGCTTCCAACCGCGAGTGGTCCACCGCTCATGTGCCCGGGAGCCATCCAATTCGGAGATCCAAAGATTTCTAAGAAACGGTTGATCCAAGGGGGCATACCACGTGTCGTACCCATACCTATTACTACAGACTCCCCACCATATTGCTCCCGATAATCAAGAAGGCGTTTAGCTATAGTATCAAGAGCCTCATCCCACGAAACTTCTTCAAATTGACCACTCCCTTTACTGCCAACTCTTTTCAATGGTTTGGTAAGCCGTTCTGGATGGTAAATAATTTCCATACAAGCCTGACCCTTGGGACATATATATCCATGACTTAAAGGATGATCCTTATCACCTTTGATGCCTACAATCTTTCCATCTTTCACTTCAACAAGAACTCCACATCGGGAGTGGCAATCAAAACAAATAGTTTTAATAGTTTTTGTACTCAATTTTTAAACCCTTTTCTTATAATTTTTCAACTATCTTCTTTTTTGTTAAATAATTATCCTTTGATAAACTTATATTTAAAATTTTTTTCGATAGATTGTGAATAATTCGTTCGTAACCGGTCAAGGTTTTATTAAGACCTTTACAGACTCATTTACCTTACATTGAGTTTCAAAACCTTCTTTTGCCCGATCCAGAGGGATTTCATGACTGATAATTTTTGACCTGTCAATCTTTTTTGACCGAATTAATTCCAGGGCTTGCTTTATTTCTGAAGGGGTGAAACCAAAAGATCCGATTACATTGACCTGCTCACCCACCATGGGTAAAAGGTCTAAATTCACACTCTCTTCAAATATCCCGTGAACTAAGACCCTGCCCCTTAAATCACGAACCATATTAATGGCTTGTTGGATGACCGGAGTTCCCGGATGGTCCTTTATATATCCTACGCAATCGTATACAACATCAGCTGCGGGAGTGGTTATTGTTGGGATAAGAATCATTGGAACAGAGCCAACGAATTCTAAAATCTTTTCATTTGGATCATCTACACTAGCATTGATAACATCATCAGCACCCAATTGCTTCGCTACTTTGAGGCGGTGTTCCGATATATCCACCACAATAAGCTTATTCAATCCCACTTCAAGGGCTTTAAGGCATTGAATGACGCCCAATCCAATTGCTCCTGCCCCAAAAATGACAGCGTTCTCACCTTTGGATGGTCTAGCCCTCAGTGTGGCATGAACAGAATTTGCTAGGGGTTCTAATGTAGCCACTTCCTCATAGCTAACTTCAGGGGGTAATTTATGTACATTGAAACCATAAAAAACAGGGACAGGGGTATATTCAGCCATACCCCCATTAAAAATGGCCGCAACTCTATCTCCTTCTTTTATCCTTCTGACTTTTCTCCCCACTTTTACAACCTCACCGCTAAATTCATGACCAGGTATTCCACCTTTTTCTAACTGCCTACAAAGTAGTTCACTAAAAAGCCCTAGTTTGTACATATGCAAATCTGAGCCACAAATTCCGCAAGCTTTAACCTTTACGAGAATTTCATTATCCTCAATCCCGGGTTTTTCCACTTCTTCGGTTCTAACATCTCGAGGTCCATAAAAAACAGCCGCTTTCATCAAAAAATCTCCTATTTTAATTTTAATACTGGAATAGTTTATACATAATATAATGGTTGCATATAGACATATTTATTTTTAATTAAAACACCTAATTCTTTTACCATATCTCCACAACAAATTTTTAATGAAATTATTATTTATAAATCAAATGAAATAATTATCCGATAAATAGTTAATAAATTTTGAATTAAAATAAATCTAAGTTTAATTCACAATAAATTAAAATGAGGTATAATTATGGTAAAGATTAATGCTAAGAACATTAAAGCGCCTAAAAAGATAGCAGCACAATATTTTTCTACGGATGTAGTAAGTCCTTTTGTAAGAAGAAATCGTTTTGCTAAAATGAAACCTGAAGATCATGAATTACCTGTATTTTCTGAGGTTAAAGAAAATTTACCGCATCCACTTTGGGAGAATCATCAAGACGCTATAGATTGCTATTGGAAAGCTTGGGAAATTGCTTTCTCGAATTTAAAGAAACCTGCTCCCGAAAGTGGATTTATCTCAAACTTTATTGATACGGCATTCAATGATAATTTATTTATGTGGGATTCTGCTTTTATCGTAATGTTTGGTCGTTATGGTTCCCGCGTCTTCAATTTTCAAAAAACTCTTGATATTTTCTACGCCCATCAGCATAATGATGGTTTCATATGTCGAGAAATTAGAGAACGAGATGGAGCAGATTACTTCACGAAGTTTGATGTTAGTAGTACAGGTCCAAACATACTCCCTTGGGCAGAATGGGGGTTTTTCCTTAATTTTGGTGATAAAGAGCGATTGGCTAAGGTTTTTTATCCACTCCTCATGTATTATCAATGGTTCAAAACTCATCGAAGTTGGCAAAATGGAACTTATTTCTCGTCAGGCTTGGGATGTGGAATGGATAATCAACCACGCCTTTCGCATCAAAAAGATTATTTTTGGTATTCGCACGGGCATATGTCGTGGATTGACACGACCTTACAGCAAATACTTGCAGGTTCAATTTTAATCAAGATGGCAGATGTATTAGATAAACAAGAGAATTGTAAAGACATCGAAAATGAGATTGAATATTTAAAAAAATTTGTAAATGAAAAAATGTGGGATTTAGAAAGTGCTTTTTATTATGATCGTTTTAAAGATGGTACGCTTTCTAATGTAAAATCTATTGGAGCTTTTTGGGCTTTACTCGCCGATGTTGTCCCAAAAAGTAGATTAAAAGGTTTTATTGCTCATCTTGAAGATGAAAACGAATTTAACCGTCCTCATCGGGTACCTTCTTTATCTGCAGATCATCCTAAATACAAGCCTGAAGGAGCATATTGGCAAGGCGGTATATGGCCACCAACAAATTATATGATCTTGAAAGGGTTAAATAAGGTAGGACAAGACGATTTAGCATTTGAAATTGCTTTGAATCATCTGGATAATGTCGTAAAAGTTTTTAATAAGACCAAAACTGTTTGGGAAAATTATGCTCCAGAAAGTGTATCACAAGGCGATCGCGCAAAAAAGAATTTTGTCGGTTGGACGGGATTAGTTCCTATTTCAGTCATGTTTGAGAATGTGTTCGGATTACGACCAAATATCCCAGAAAGTCTTTTAATTTGGGATATTCGCCTCCTTGAAAGGCACGGCGTAAAAAATTATCCTTTTGGAACAAATGGGTTACTCAATGTAGAATGTGAAGCTCGTAAAGATTTTAATGAAGAACCAAAAATTAGAATTACCTCAACTGTTCCTATGACTTTACTTATTAAGTGGAAAGAGGGCACGAAAACGACTAAAATTAATAACAGTTAATTTTTATTTTGATTTTTGAGATATAATTGAAGAATTAAAGAGTGACGGATATTTAGTTCTATTAAGACAATTTTATCATGTCTGCTTTCCTTTCCTAGCATAAATTAGCCTTCTTTTATTATGAAATAAAAAAATTTGAAGCCGCTCTAGAGAGCAAAAACAAATTGAAATAGTAGATTATTACCGGCTTTACAACTGTTCTAGCCACCCCTACAGAAGTGTTGCTTAAATATATTTTTAAATAAATTTGAGGGTAATTTTATTATTTTTTAAATAATTATATTGCATATTCTATTTTTAAAAGATTAAATAATGAACTCTCTATAAATTATTTTAATAAAGAGATGAAAAATATGGAAGAAAAAACTAAAATAAATGGTGGGGATGTGTTAATCAAATGCCTCCTAGAAGAAGATGTAAAATATATGTTTGGAATTCCTGGTGGGCAATTATTAAATATGTATGATGCCGTATATCGATGGGGTCGCGAAAAAGGTATAAATACAATTCTATTTAGACACGAACAAGCGGCAGCTCACGCTGCAGACGCTTACGCAAGAGTAACGAATAAGCCTGCTGTCTGTTTTGAAACGGTTGGACCGGGAGCAACTCATCTTGTTCCAGGAATTGGAGCAGCATGGAGCGATAACATTCCTGTCGTCGCCATTGTGCCTCAGGTTAATAGTAAATACGAAGATAGCTTCACTCTTCAGGGTAACCTAGACCAACTAACTATGTTTAAACCGATTACAAAATACCAAAAAAGCGTTCGGGAAATCGAGAAAATCCCTGACGCCGTTCAAAAGGTATTCCGAGAGACTTCAGGAGGCCGCCCTGGACCTGTATTACTAGAAATTTTCGAGGACGCTTTTCTTGCTGAAATTGAAGAAAATAAGCTCCCAATCATGAGCTCAGATAGATATAGAGCTATTCAAAAACCTGCAATCGATAGTAAGTTGATTAAAGAATCTCTAGATCTTATATTAAACGCCAGAAAACCTTTAATATTATCTGGCGGTGGAGTTGCTCGTGCGGAAGGTTGGAACGAACTACAAGAATTTGCAGAATACTTACAAATCCCCGTAATAACTAGTATTATGGGAATAGGCACTATTTCAAATAAATCAAGTTGCTTTTTGGGATCAACAATAGCCGCCTCTTTAATGGCAGCGACTCAAGCGGATGTAATTTTAGCACTTGGTTGTAAATTTTCGTTTACAATGCTACATGGTAACGAACCATTTTGGAAAAATTCTCAGAAACTAATTCAAGTAGATATCGACCCTTCTATTATAGGTCGGGCTAAACCAATTACTTTAGGCATCGTAGGTGATTGCAAGTTGTTTTTAAGACAAATGCTTGAAGAAGTCAAGAAGACACAAAAAGTGGAAAAAAGGAAATGGTTGGAGAGACTTGTCGCAGCGAAACAAAGAAATGAAGCTTCTATTATCGAAAAAGCTTCAATAGATAAAACCCCAATTGATCCAAAAAGAATGCTTAAAGAAGTTTTTGAATTTATAGACGAAGATGCTATATTAATTATTGACGGGGGAGATATTGCAGCCTACACAATTGAGCAATTGAATGTTTACAAACAAAGAGCACCACTTTCGACTTTAATGGCTATTGGCATGGGACATTTAGGCACTTCAGTCGGATACGGAATTGGAGCAAAACTTGCGAAGCCTGAAAAGCAAGTGATCTCGCTATCGGGTGATGGTAGCTTTATGATAAATATTCAAGACCTAGAAACTGCCGTTAGGTTAAAATTGAAAAATTTGATATTCGTAATTGCAAATAATGGTTGTTGGGGAATGATTAAGTCTGGACAGAAATACGCGTTTAAGGAGCGCTATATTGATGTAGATATGTCCGAATTTGACTATGGAAAATGCGCCGAAGGATTCGGTTGCTACGGCGAACAAGTCACAGATCCTAATGAAATAGGGTCTGCTCTCGAACGGGCTAAAAACTCGGGAAAACCGAGTGTTATAGATGTTAAAATTAAATTCGACACGCCAGATATAACAAAGTTAATGACTACAATGGGATCGTTATAATTTATTCTTTATTTTTTTTATTTTTAGATTTAATTAAAAAGAAAAGCTTTAACATTTTCATTTAAGAATTGCTTTCTAAAAGTTCTCGATATTTTCTCAATACAAATTTTCTAAACTCAAGAGTGGAGATAATATGCGATTTAACATTTATAGGCTCGGTGATAACAAAATGATCTTTTATATCTGCCTCCATTTTAGCCGCTCCAATTAAAACTCCAAGAGAATAATAGAAATTATTAATTACCTCTGCCTCTTCTAAGTTTCCAACTTTTATTGCTTCTTTAACGATGTTTAGGAATGTTTTTGTTATTGTAAATAGGCTTGTTTTTTTTTCTATTTCACCAATCTTGTTTGATTTTGGAGCTGATAATAGAAACATAACTTCAAACCTATAATAATCTTCACTTGCGAATTCCAGGAAAAACGATGCAATTTTTACGAATAAGTCTATATATGAACCTTGATGCTTTTTAATTATTTTATTGATCGGATTGAGAAAATCTTTATAATAGCTAAATCTTATAGCAAACCAAAGTTCTCTTTTACTCTCAACATATCTATAAAGACCAGTTTGTGAGGACATATTTAATTCTTTTGCTAATGCTCGAAGATTTAATCCACGCGCTCCACTTTTTGCTACGATTCTTTTTCCTGCTTCTATGATTTCATTAAATTTTTTTTCTCTTTTTAATGAACTTCGTGTTTTTTTGTTTATTTTTTCACTTTCCATATGTAACCCTTAAATAAGTGGCTATTGTAAAAAATTTTATGTGTTAAGAAAAAAATAATAATCTTTAAATAATTTAAATCAAAATCTTACAATAATATTGTGAACTTTGTTCACAAATAAATAAACAAATTAATTATAAAAATATGTCTGAATTAGATTTTCCAGTGCGAAATACTAAAAGAATGGTATACTTTTCGTTAGGTGGGATTGTCGGGGGATTACTATATGCTATGTTCAACCAAATTCAATTCTTTGCAGTGTCTCTGCTTTTAATCCCTCAATTCACGATTGCTTTGATTTTCTTAATATATTCAATCGTAGATGGTGCAAATGACCCGATTATTGGATATTTTGCTGATAGATCCAAGAAGTTTACGGAAAAATGGGGTAAGCGGTTTCCTTGGATTATGGCTGGTACAATTTTAGCTCCGATATTTCTTATTATGTGTTTCATTCCAATAAGCACAGAATCCATTATATTATCAGCTATAATACTAACTATTTTAATATGTGTCTATGAATCTCTTAGAACTGTTGCTGAGATTAATCTCAATGCATTATTTCCAGATATGTTTCGTGGAGAGTGGCAAAGACGCAAAGTCACTACAATAATGATCATTACAGGCGTAATTACTAGTTTATTAGGGATTATTTTAATTCCATTATTATTATCTGCTTTGGGAGGAGTTACTCAAATCAGTGCTTATTTTGGAACTGTTATAATACTTGTAGTTATTGTTTATATAATAATAATTCCTTTTAGTTTCGGAGTTAAGGAACCCGATGACATGAAAGAATTTAGGACTAGATTAGATGTTGAAAAAAAAAGTACATCTCCCGTCAAGGAAGTAGTAACTCGAGTTTTTAAAGATAGAAATTGGATGGCATTTACTTTTGCGTATTTCTTTTTTACTATTGCGGGCTATTGTCTATTAGCGGGAGTCAATTTTTACGTCATACATGGATTAGGACTTGACATAAGTGCAACTATAGTTCCACTATTAGGAGCTCTTGTAATGGGTATCGTTTCAATACCTATTTTTTCAAAGATTGCAAAGAAGCTTGGAGCAAAAATTGGCTATTTTATCGGTTTAGCATTATTTGGAGCCTTTTTCATTTTATTCTTTATATTTGTCAATGACATTATAGCATTTACAATATTGTTTCTATTAGTGGGTTTGGCTAGTGGTGGTCTTAATTTCATGTATAATCTTATCTCTAGCGAAGCAATGGATAATGCTGTTGTGACTTCAGGTAAACGTGAAGAGGCCACCTATAACGGAATCTTGCGCATTTTCTCAGGATTCTGCTACTTCTTTCAAGCACTCATTTTTGCTATAGTAAGTTTTTATAGTGGATACGACCCCTCAAAAGGAGCCAATCAAACTGAAACTGCTAAATTGGGTTTAAAAATACAAATGTCTCTCATACCTTTTTTCCTAATCATTATAAGCATGATTATAATAATTGTGCTTTACAAAATTACTAAAGAAGATGCTGAAGCAAATAAAAAAAAGTTGATAGAATTAAAACTCTAAACTTTTACCTTATTTTTTTTTTTTATGTGGAGCCTTGTCTTTATCCTTATTTACCTTATCCTCTTGCTTAAATATTTAAGTTTTCAAAATAGTAAAAAAAATAAAAGTTGTGATCAGTTGTCAAAAAATGTCAAAAATCAGTAATGAATTTGACAATAAATAATTACTGACCACAGTGTTACTAGCATAAAAGTAAAAATAAAAAAATTAAATTTTTTTGACTTTCTATTTTTCCTCTTTTATTAGCAATTTCGCAACTCGTTCCGGTAAAAGCCACCCTAAATAGTTAGTAAAAGCATTCATTACATTTAGAGTCCTTGTAAGCATTATTATAAATTCTGTATCAGGGAAGAACATCCCTATTAATGCAGAAATAATTCCTATTATTATCGCAATTAATAAAAAAATATCCCCTTTTAGCCATTTTTATTAAATCAATTTTTTAATAAAATAAATATTGGTAAGAGAGTATTTTAAATTAACATTTAAGAATGTTTCTTTGTAAACCATTAAGATTGATCAATCATAATCTCGAATTTTAAAGTTTAATTAGATTTGAATTATTAGATAATTATTTATATAATAAAAACCAAAAATTGTATCAATTACTTCACTTTTTAATGTGGTAAACTCATGGAAGAAAGAAAGGAAATGATTAACGGTGGGGATGTATTGATTAAATGCCTCCTTGAAGAGAACATTCGATACATGTTTGGAATCCCTGGTGGACAAATCCTAAATATGTACGATGCAATTTATAGATGGGGGAAGGAAAAAGGCATTAATACCGTATTGTTTCGACACGAACAAGCAGCAGCGCACGCTGCGGACGCATGGGCGAGAGTTACAAATACTCCTGGAGTTTGTTTTGGCACAGTAGGACCGGGCGCTACTCATCTTGTTCCTGGCGTTGGAGCCGCGTGGAGCGATAACATGCCAGTTATAGCGATCATTCCCCAAGTCAATAGTATGTACGAAGACTCATTTACCTTACAAGGAAATCTAGATCAAATTACGATGTTCAAACCAATAACGAAATATCAAAAGAGCGTTCGCAAACTAGAAGATATTCCAGACGCCGTTCATAAAGTATTTAGGGAAGCTACTGGAGGTCGACCACAACCAGTATTGTTAGAGATTTTTGAAGATGCTTTTCTTGAGGAGATTGAAGAAGAAAAAGTTACTATATTAACAGCTAATAGATATAGGGCAATCGAAAAACCAGCTATAAATGGTGAGTTAGTGAAAAAGGCTTTAGATCTTTTATTAAATGCTGAAAAACCATTGATAGTTTCAGGGGGAGGTGTTATGCGAGCAGCTGCGTGGGACGAGCTACAAGAATTCGCTGAATACTTACATATTCCGGTAATTACTACGGTTAACGGGATAGGTACGATTTCAAACAAATCCAAATGTTTAATTGGTGCTACAATAGGTACAAATGCTATTATGCAAGCAGCAAGCGGGGCAGATGTAATTTTAAGCTTGGGCTGTAGATTTTCTTATTCAATGGGGCACGGACAAGCACCAATATGGAAAGATTCCCAAAAAATGATACATGTTGACATCGATCCAGCTATGATTGGACGAAATAAACAGATTATTCTTGGAATAGTAGGAGATTGTAAAATGTTTCTAAAGCAAATCCTTGCGGAAGTCAAGAAAACTAATAATATTGAAAAAAGAGAATGGTTGGACACACTTATAGGATTAAGGCAACAACATATCGCTGCGATACTAAAAAAAGCGTCCAAAGATACTGTTCCAATTGCCCCTCAAAGAATGATTAAGGAAGTCTTTGAATTTATGGACGAAGATGCTATACTAATTGCCGATGGAGGTGATATTGTATTTTTTACGGCGCCCCAATTTGATATTCACAAACCTCGACCCCCGCTATCCACATTAGTACCAGTTGGTATGGGTCATTTAGGTGTATCTGTTCCATTCGCTATTGGAGCAAAACTAGCAAAGCCCGACAAACAAGTAATCACTATCTCTGGCGATGGAGCTTTCATGATAAATATTCAAGATTTAGAAACGGCGGTAAGATTGGGACTAAAGAATCTGATATTTGTAATTGGGAATAACTCAAGTTGGGGAACAATCAAATCTGGTCAAAAAATAGTAATGAAGAAAAGATATATCGACGTAGATTTCCCAGAATTTGACTTTGGGAAATGTGCTGAAGGATTTGGTTGCTATGGGGAAGTGGTCACCGATCCTAATGAAATAAAACCTGCGTTAACGCGCGCTAAAAACTCGAATAAGCCAGCTGTAATAGACGTTAAAATTAAATTCGATACCCCCGACGGTACAAAATTATTGCTTTCGCTTGGAATTCTTTAATTTTTTTTTAATTTTTCTCCATCGTAGACATTTTAGCTTTATTTCCACAATTTAACGATTAGATAATTATTTATATAACAAAAAATAAGATTTTATCAATTATTTTCATTCAAAAATAAAGTGGAAAATTATGGAAGAAAAAAAGAAAATTAATGGTGGGGATGTGTTGATTAAATGTCTCCTCCAAGAAAACGTAAAATATATGTTTGGAATTCCCGGTGGGCAGATCTTAAACATGTACGATGCCATATATAGGTGGGGTCGTGAACAGGGCATAAGTACTATACTATTCCGACACGAACAAGCGGCGGCTCATGCGGCAGATGCTTACGCTCGAGTTACAAATAAGCCAGGTGTTTGTTTTGGCACGGTCGGTCCGGGCGCTACTCACCTCGTTCCGGGTGTAGCAACTGCATGGAGCGACAATATCCCCGTAATTGCCATCGTCCCTCAAGTGAATAGTATGTACGAAGATTCGTTTACTTTACAGGGAAATCTTGACCAACTAACAATGTTTAAACCGATTACTAAATATCAAAAGAGCGTTCGCAAACTAGCAGATATTCCTGATGCCGTTCAAAAGGTATTTCGGGAGGCAATTGGTGGACGACCAAGACCTGTGTTATTAGAGATTTTTGAAGATGCCTTTCTTGAGGAGATTGAAGAGGATAAAATCTCAATTATTTCATCAGATGCTTATAGAGCCATTGGAAAACCTGCTGTTGATAATAATACTATAAAAAAGGCGTTAGATCTAATATTAAATGCTGAAAAACCTTTAATAGTTTCTGGTGGCGGGGTTTCACGCTCAGAAGGATGGAGCGAGTTGCAAGAATTCGCAGAATACTTACAAATCCCTGTAATGACTTCTCTCATGGGAATAGGTACGGTATCAAATAAATCGAAATGCTTAATCGGTGCATCAATTGCCGGTCCTGGGTTGAAGGCGGCATCTGAGGCTGATGTTGTTTTAACTCTTGGCTGCAAGTTTTCGTATGTAATGGGACATGGTCAAGAACCCTTTTGGAAGAACAACCAGACGCATATCCAAGTTGATATCGATCCAACCATTATAGGGCGGGCTAAACCAATAACTTTAGGCATTGTAAGCGATTGTAAATTGTTTTTAAAGCAAATACTTGAGGAAGTTAAGAAAACTCAAAAAGTGGAAAAAAGTGATTGGTTAAATTCTCTCGCAGAGATGAGACAATCAAACATCGATACAACGAATAAAAGAGCATCAAAAGATAAAATACCAATTATTCCAAAAAGATTGGTTAAGGATGTATTGGAATATATAGACGACGATGCCATTTTAATTATCGACGGTGGAGATATTGCGGCATTTGCCGTAGAACAAATTGATTTCTACAAGCCAAGAGCACCGCTTTCGACGCTTCAAGCCGTTTGCATGGGGCATTTAGGCACATCCGTTGGGTATGGTATTGGTGCAAAGCTAGCGAAGCCTGAAAAGCAAGTAATATCAATTTCTGGCGATGGAAGTTTTATGATAAATATTCAAGATCTCGAAACTACCGTAAGGTTGGGATTGAAAAATTTAACATTTGTAATTGCTAACAACAATGCTTGGGGAATGATAAAAAGCGGGCAAAAATTAGCCATGGGAAAACGCTTTATTGATGTCGATTTACCAGAATTTGATTTTGCAAAGTGCGCCGAGGGATTTGGCTGCTACTCGGAAGTCGTTACCGATCCGAACGAAATTAAACCTGCGCTTGATCGGGCGAAAAATTCGGGCAAACCAGCGGTTTTGGACGTTAAAATTCAATTCGCAACACCTGATGCTACTAAACTTCTTTTATCGATGGGTGTTTTATAATAAATTTTAATGGCAATTAAGAAGGTGATAAAATAATGAGAGGAGCGTTTTACGAGGGTGTTCGCAAAATTGTAATAAGGGACGATTTCCCAAAACCTACTATTGAACCAGATGAGGTGTTAATAAAAGTTAAATATTGCGGCATTTGCGGATCGGGCATTGAATCTTATAAAAAAGCGGGGATGTATTTATCAAGAATCATCATTGGACACGAATTTTCGGGGGAAATTGTTGAAATAGGAGACAAGGTAAAAAAATTAAAAATTGGAAATCGCGTCACGGCAAATCCAAACCTTCCGTGTAATGATTGTTATTGGTGCGATCGTAATCAAGAGAATATGTGTAAAGTGCACAATAATTGCCTAGGAACAACGACTAACGGTGCTATGGCGGAATATATTAATGTGAAGGAACATAGAATTCACATTTTGCCTGATTCTGTCTCATTTGAAGAGGGTGCTACGATTGAACCGTTAGCAGTTGGTATTTATTCGGTTAACGAGTCTGGTATTAAAATGGGTGAAAACGCTGCCGTTTATGGAACAGAGACTATTGGTTTAATGACAATTCAGGCGTTGAATGTAGTAGGCGCTAACATATTTGTCTTAGAGCCCTTAGAATCTAAGCATAAGTTAGCATTAGAATTGGGCGCTGATACCGTATTAATCCCTAAAAATTGGAAAAAAATTCATAGATTAACTGATAAAGTAGGTCCAGATCACATATTTGATTGCGTAGGAAAAGGTGAAACAATTATGTCGTCAATAAATCTCGTTAAAAGAGGTGGACATATAACGGTTGTTGGAATGGATCCAGAACCCTTTGAAATTAAGAACTTTTATGCAATGGCACTTGGGAACATCTCATTGAGAAGTATTTATGCCTATATTCAAGATACATTTAAGACTGCTATAAATTTGTTAGAAAAGAAAAAAGTAAATGTTAAGCCGATGATCACTAAAATAATAAAGTTGGACGATGTTCCCGAAATGTTTGAAATCTTATCGAAGCCACACGATGAAATAAAGGTTCTCGTTGAGATTGATTAATTAATTGAAATATTGTTTTAAAATGGTTTTTTTTTTTTTTAAATTTATTTAATTCAGTTATAGCTTAAAAGGAAGAACCTGAAAGGAAATTATAGAAAAAAAATAATAATTAAAAATATTTATAATTCTACTCTTGAATGGAGATTTAATCACCTGCAATTTCTTGATAACTATATTTAGTTAGAATTAAATATAAAAGAAATTTAATGAGTACTAGGCAACATAATTTGCTAGTTAAATCAAAATATAATTAATGATTTTAAAAAGTGATTTTATGACATCAGATATAACTTCAGAAGAAAAAGAAGAAAAAAAAGAAGAAAAAAAATCTAGTTGGGAAGGCGTTGAGGGTTTAGCTTCTTTCCTAGGAGAGTGGGCATGGATTATATTAATAATAGAAGCCGTTATTTTCATTTTCTGGGGAATATTAGGTTTATCTTGGTTTGTTGTAGCAGGATCTGCAGCTCAACAGCCAGGTGCGTACGCAGGTCAAATAGCTTTTTATAGTATTTATTATATAATGTATCTCATAGGAGGGATTTTAACAATAGTTCTTGCAATTTTCTTTGTCAAACCACGATTTTCAAATAAATGGGCTGATAAAGATTATGATTATTTGTTAAATGATGTTATTAAATTTGGCAATGTTAGGATTCCTACAATGTTAATTATCGGTATTATCATAGATATTTTTCTTCAATTCTGGGGAGGTCTAATAATTTTAATACCATTGCTATTATTGATTTTCATGGGTCCAAAGGAATATAAATGGAAAGAAGAGTAAATTTCTAACTTTAAATTTTTTTTTTTATTTTGCTTGATTCATGCTTTTCGTGAACAAATTATAAGAAATTTTATTAATTAATGTAAAAGAAATTTAAAGGTTAAGAGGTAGTTTTTGTCCTATTTCGTTTAGCTTCTCTCTTACATTCTCTTGATGGAGTTTTAATTCGTTGTATAACCAATTTAAGAGCCGTAATTTTGAATTGTATATCTCAACTTCCTCTTCAAATAATTCCATTTTAAAATTAATTCGATTTTTTTATGAAATTAAATATTAACGATTCGATGAGACATATTTAACGATGTATTATCAGTATAATATACACTTGTACAATACATTTTAATTGAATTTGATTTTATTTGAAAAAATCAACATAAAATTATTTAATTCCGTTATGATTTAAAAGGAAGAAATCAGAAGGAAGTAATAGGAAAAAAAAAAGTAATTAAATATATATATTTTTACTCTTGAATGGAGATTTACTTACCTGAAACTTCGGAATACCATTTATAACCAAGAATTATTAAAACAATTCCAATAATTAAAAATACTACGCCACCAATTATATACATAGTTCCATAAGCCGCCATTTCTCCGGTGGCTCCGGCAGAGTATGCTCCCGCACCAGCTTCTTCGTAAGCTGCTTGCGTTGTTCCAGCATAACTCACGAGCCATGCTCCATAACCGATATCATAAATTCCCCATATTATACATACTGCTCCAGCAATCAAGAGTATAATGCTTACAATTTTTTTAATATCGTCATCCATATCCATAAAAATTCATCACTTTAACTTTTAATTAAATTATAATTAAAGAGGTAATATAAGAATCACGACTTTAATATTTAAAACTTTATTTTCTTTTTTATAAATTAAACCATCAAAACCTTACATATTATATTAATTTGGTTTTTAAATTCGCTAATTAAAGAAAATATTAAATAAATATAGACAAAAAAAATCCGAGCTTTTTAGGAATTTTTATATTTACCGAGAATTTCGTCGATATTATACACGATATCTTCAATTTTCATTCCGTTTATTACCTTATCTAAATGTTGGACTAATTCCTTTGGAAACATACCCACTGACGCGACTTTATTTCTATATTCTTTAAATGTACTTGAAACCGAATAGGCACTCGTGGATCTTTTCGCGTCAAATTCTGCTAGTACCACTTTTTCAAAAGAATCAATTAATTCCTTGTAAATCTCTTGTTCTAATTTCTCAAAGTCCCCACCCACCTCTGAAATTAACTGGTCGTAATGGATATTGATTTCTTTTATTTTTCTTTCCCTTTCAGCATTTAATTTGTTAATCGCTGGTTTAACTTCTTGCTTTTTTAAACTTAAATTCAAAAGTTTTTCTTTTAATTCATCAATCATGAGACTAAAATAATAGAATTTATTTAAAAAGTTTCTCAATTTGAATTTCCTAATTAAAATTAATACCTCGCAGAATAGAAAAAAAATAGGAAAAAAAATAAAAATCTTTACTTAATTTTATGTTTTTTGTTTATCACATAATTAGCAAAACCGGTTTCTTCAAAAATGGCTAAATTTTCCTGCTGACTATGTATATTCCAAGCACAATTATTACGATGAGAATCATACAAACGTAAAAAATAATCGTAACGCGATTTTCGTAATACACTAACGGAGGGTTTACAATATACAAAGTTATTAGAGAAGTTACTATTAATCCTATTGCGATAAAACCGATGACGATTAAATATATTCCTAATTTTCTTTCCATACAATCATCTCTTATTTTATTTTAGGATTTAATTTTCAAATATTTAATTATATTTGATTTTTTTGAATTTTAAACTTATTTATTGATTATCTTAAAAATGTTTAGGTTTGATTCTGAAAAGAATTTCTTATTCAGTTATAAAAATTTTTTTAAAATGAAAATTTTAATAAAAAGAGATAATAAATAAAGGTCTTTATGACTAATTTTAAAGACCTATTGTTAAGAAATTCCTTTAAAATAGTAAATTATATCGCTTTATTTTGCCTTTTTAATACACATTAAAAGTAATTAATTGATAATTCTAAAAGAGATTTCGTACCCGTATGTATCGAAACATTTTACACAATTTAAACTATTGTAAGGGTAGGCTATAATAAAATGGAACCTTTTTATCTTAAAAACTCCGTTTATATCACCTAAAGAAGGGTTTGGATTTCCGGAGGGGTGAGAGTGGATGGTCCCTTCAAGCGAAGGATCTAGAGGGATTCTACTAGGAGAAAATATACCAGAACTTACAGATGTGAGAGCGCCTGGCGGTAAAATAAATTCTGAAACAAAACCCTTCTCAAATCTCAAAAGCCCTAAAATTTCTCTTGGATGTTGTTCCTGACATAAAGCAAGAATACCTTCAAGTAGTTCTTTTTTTATTAAAATTTCGTTTGATTGCATGCTGTTAACAACGGTCATAATTTCATTAATCAAATCAACAATTGAAGAAGCACTTTTCTTTTTCCAGCTCTTTAAGGATGAAATCATTGGTTCTAAATTTTTATAAATTTGACCGTTGGATTTAATTAATACAACTTTTGGTCTCTTAGGATACTTACTATAGTCAATATCTAAAAAAACATCGTTTGTTTTTTTTAATGGAATTTTTACGTGAGAAATGAAGTTATCTACGATTATGGCATTTGGAAATTCATTAATAATACTTTGGTATTCCTCTTCAATTCTATCCACTATAATCCCTAATTTAAATAAAAATTAAATCATAATAATAATTTTCTTATTAAATAAAACTCAAAGGATTAGAATTATATTTTAATTTAACATGCCGAAAAGGGTAAATATTCCAGAACCAGAAAAAGAACTTAACTTTATTGATGCTCATTGCCATTTACCGTTTCCCCGCCCAATAAACGATACATTGCCTTCAGACGAAGAGCAATATTTAAACTACTTCAAGAAGGGTGGCGTTTATTTAATTACATGCTCAATTGATATAATAACTCTCAAATTAATACAAAATTTTATCAAAAATAAGAAAAATGTAGGATTTACATGTGGTTGGGCACCACAAACTGTTACATACACTCCTAAAAATAAATATGACGAAGAATGGAAGAAATGGATAGATTTTATTTTAGATAAACCAAATATATATTTAGCTATAGGTGAGATAGGATTAGATTTTCATCACGCGAAAACGCTTGAAAAAAGAAATAGGCAAATAGAAGAACTAAAGAAAATATTAGAATTAACAAAAGATTTAATTAAACCCTATGTTTTACACGTGAGAAACGCTGCTAAGCACGAATTTGATAGGGAAAATCCAAAACATCGATTTAATAAAAAGGATGGAGCAAATAAGGAAATACTCCGTATTCTAAAAGAATTTAAAATCGATCCAAAAAGAGTATTATGGCATTGCTTCTCAGGACCAGAGGAATATGGTCGGATTCTACCAAATCAAGGATATATGCTTTCCGTACCCAGCTCTTCTTATGGATTTAATAGATGGCGCGATGTATCCAAAAATTCTCCATTAGACTCATTAGTAACTGAAACCGATGCTTATTACCAACATCCTTATAAAAGGGGTCCTGTCAACATCCCCTCCAACGCAAGATATTCTATTGCAGCAATTGCCTATTCTCATAAATTGTCTCAAAAAGTTGTAAGCTTGAAGACAATTGAGAATTCTAAGAGATTCTTTAATTTGGAAATTGATTAACTTCAAAGAATTTAAATCGCTTTAAAAAATCACATTGAAATAGAATGAGATTTAAATAGAAAATGAATTTGAATAAAAAATTTTTTAAATCTAACCCTCTCGTTTCAATACATGATATTTAGATACAAAACAATAAAATTCGCCGCTAAACACTGATTCGTCCTCTTTTTTAACATTTACTTCCACAATCAGTCTTTTTTCTTTTAGATTAACAACTTGGGCTTCCGCAATAATTATATCTCCTTCTACAACAGGTTTTAAAAAGTTTACATTGCCCCTCCTAAAACTACATTTGGATGGTTAACGGCAAGCATTGCGGCAAAGTCTGCTAAACTAAATGTAAATCCTCCATGTATCAACCCAGTGTCATCCGTAATCATGTCGGAAGTTGTTTTTAATTTGACTTTACTATATCCTTCTTTTAATTCAATCAGATTTCCACTAAGACTTTTGTTAACTTTATGATGCGTATTTTGCTTAATTACACTCTCACCTTGAAATCGTTTTAAAATTCTATTTTTACAAAGTTAGAATTAAAAAAATAACCAATATTATAATTAAAACAAAAAATATCGCTATTAAGATTATTCCCCTTGAATATAATTTATCAATTTCTACGACATCTTTAGCGAGATCCTTTTTAATTTCTTTGACATCGTTTTTTATTTCTTTTTCTTTCAATTCCAATCAACTTAAATTAATTCTTTTTAGTAAAAATACTCAATTATTTTTAATTATAGGTTTATTTTTTTTTCAATTTTTCTACATTGGCGAGGTTCTCCTTAGCATCTTTGAAATCTGGCTTTATTTCTAAGATTAATTTATACGTTTCTATTGATTTTTCTAGTTCCCCCTTTTCTTTGTAGGTTCTAGCTAGAGTAGCGAGATTTTTCAACGCTATTCGATATGAAGGATCGATTTCTAATGCGCGATAATAGGCATCAAGTGCTTTTTCGTATTTTTTATTAGAATAGTAGGTAAATCCTATATCGTTCCAGAGCGCTTTATTATGGGGGTCCATTTTTAACGCTTGTTTATATGCTTTAATTGCTTTATTGTAATTCCCAACTATTTTACAGGCTTCAGCAAGGTTAATACACAAATCTGTATTCCACGAATTGCTTTCCAATAAGATCTCGTAAATCTGTATGGCTTTTTCAAGCTCCCCATGATCCTTATAAGCTGCAGCAAGAGTAACGAGATTTTCCAATGGTAAGTTATAATACGGGTCGATTTTTAACGATCGCGTGTAGGCACCTAGAGCTTTGTCGTACAGTCCTTCGCTATAAAAGGCATAGCCCAGATTGTTCCAAGTTAGTTTATTACTCGAGTCTAAATCTAAAGCTTTGTTATAAGCCTCAATGGCTTTATCGTACTCACCATTGAGTCTATGACATCTTCCTAAATCTATTAAATTATTAACATTACTAGGATCGTATTTAAGAACGAGAGTGTAAGTATTTATAGCCTTACTATAATCTTTATTTTCTGTGTATGTGGATGCGAGATTTGCAAGATTTTCAAGGGGTAAATTATAAGTTTTATCTATTTCCAACGAATTTTTATACTCCTCAATTGCTTTTTCATAATTTCCTTGACAGTAATAGACATAACCAAGATTATTATATGTTCTTTTATTATGTGGGTCTAAATCTAAAGCTTTATTATACGCTTTAATAGCGTTACCGTATTCTTCGTTAAGTCTATAGGCTCTACCTAAATCTATTAAATTACTCGTATCAGTTGGATTAATTTCTAAAGCTCTCTCTATTGTGTTTATTGCTTTATTGTATTCATCGTTATCTATATAAGCTAATGCGAGCGTAGTGAGATTTCTTAAAGGATAATCGTACTTATTGTCAAGCTCTAGTGATGTGTTGTACGCGTCAAAAGCTCTATCGTTTTCACCGTTACAATAGTAAGCATAACCTATATTATTCCATGTGAGGTTATTTTCGGGGTCCAATTCTAAAGCGCGATTATAAGCTTCAATCGCTTTCTCGTATTTACCTTTAAACCTATACGCTCTTCCAAGGTCAATTAAAATATCTCTATTCTCCCAATCGTAATACAGTGCGAGTTTCAAAGCTTTAATAGACATATCGTATTCACCGTTATCAAGATATACTCTAGCTAACCTTCCTAAATTCCTTGAGGGCAGTTCGAAAGAAGGATCGATTTTCAGAGATTTTTCATATGCCTCAATAGCTTTCTCGTATTCCTTTTTGCATTGTAAACACCAACCAATGTTATTTAAGATAACCTTATTATGAGGGTCAATTTCTAACGCTTTATTGTAAAATTCAATTGCTTTGTCGTATTTTTCTAAATGTCGGTAAGCTAATCCAATGTGTATTAATGCATCTATATTATCAGATTCTAAGTCCAAAACCTTGGTGAAAATCGTAATACACTTTTTATAGTTACCATCGTTAAAAAATTTGCGTCCTTTCTCTATTAACTCTTTAGCGGTAGCCAAACTAATTCATTTAAAATATTCTCGATATTTGAAAGATTAGTAGTTTTTCACATTAAAAAAACTTTTTATTTTAAAAGATTCGTTCTAATTGGTCTTAATAAGCGGCACTTATCATATCAATTGAATGATGTCTTTTTTAAAGGGCTTTTGGATGTAATTTAAAAACTCTTTTTCTATTCTTTTTTTTTCAATAATGCGAAATTTTAACCAACTAAAATCTTTTTTAAGACTTGTAAAAGATCATCTTTTTTAAACGGTTTTTTAATGTAGTCTTTTGCTCCTAACTTTATAGCTTCAAAAATTATGGTTTCTTGTCCCAACGCAGATACGACCACAATTAGTGCATTTTTGTCTAATTTTTTCAACTCTCTAATAGTTTCAATGCCGTTTTTTTTAGCCATAACGATATCCATCGTAATTAAATCAGGTTTTAATTTTTTATATAAATCGATTGCTTCTTGACCATCAGATGCTTCTCCAATAACCTCGGCGTATGGTGTACCATTTACGATTCTTTTCAACATTTTTCTCGTGTATGCCGCATCATCTACTATTAAAACTTTTTTTTTCGGATTTGACATTTTTCAAACAAAAATAAAGTTCACTAACTAATGTAATAGACTAAATGATATATATAGATTTATAAATAATAATCTATTAATTTTCGAATAAAACGAGAGAATTCAATTTTATTATTGCTCTTCATCCATAATTTTTATAATGAATTCTAAAGGGAGATATCGCCTTGTTTTAAATGAAAGTAGCAAAGATCTCTCAGGCTCAGAGGGCATAAATTTTAACATACGGATTACGCAATTCCTGGCACTGGGATAGTCTTTTTCAATGAAATGAAATTCAGCGAGGTCATACCATCGCTCCCAATTTTCGGGATCTTTATTTAATTCCGTTTGCAATTCTCTGAATCTTTCCATAGAACCTGGAATCTTAATCACCTTATTTCTTAACCCTCTATTTCAGAGGTTTAAATTCTTTATTCTCCCAATTTTTAAAATAAGTTATTCATTCTTATAAATATCGGGATTTATTGATATTATATTCTGGTATGAGATATTGTAATTCAAGAGTAAACGCTTCAGGAAAAACAACAAAATCCGAATCTTTTGTTTGGTTTAAAAGATCTAAGATATTAGCAGCAAAATCCTCAAAACTGTTAATAGACTTATAAGCATATTGAATAGAAACTACCTTGACTTTTGACATATTTAATACCTCATAACTAATTATACACGTTATTTTTTAAGAATTTAATCTTTACTGTAAAATCTTTAAATTAATTAAAATTTAGGTTAAAAAAAAAGTTATATTTTATTAAATTTTAAAGGTCAACTACTTTCTCAAGTAGAATATCTTTGCCTGTTAAGTTTTTTCCACAATATTTAGCGTATCTATCAAAAAAGGCTTCTAATTTCTCTTTAGTATTGATTATTTCTTCTGGTGTAAAAACTCCCGTTTTTTTAATTTTACCTTCCAGTATCATTAATGCTCCAATTGCTAAGGGAACACCGGTTACACCAGCCATCGCACCAAAAGGAGCACGCTGGCACGCAATTGCTACCTTCTTTCTTTTTCCATCTTTAGTGCCTGTTACAACCACACATAATCTTGGTGGTAAATTGACGTATTCTTTCATTACTTCAGGTTCTTTCCTTACACGCATCCTCACCTCCTTAGCAAAATCAACTGATGCCTCGCTAATCGTTAGTTCTTTATTAGATATTTTTTGAGAGTATTCCCGTACCATGTCTGTTGCCATTTTACCCATATACATCAAATTCGAAACAGAATTTGCTTTAATTACTCTTGGAAGAGTCACAGGTTCTGGATGCCCTATATGACAGACATAAGCGTCTTTAAAACCAGGAAATTGAAGTGGCTCTGCTTCTGTTAGAGGTTCTATTTCAATTATTTTTCCGCCTTTGAATGTTGGAATCTTTTCCAATGTTTCATAAAAAAGATGCATAGTAGCTGCGTTCGCAATGTGAGGATCTTCTTTATATTTTGCGTAAAACTTTCTTGGTAATACGTAATAGTTTGGCTTTTTCCCTTCCTTCGCAAGACCCAATCCCCACGCGGTAATGAGATCGTCAACCTCATCAAGCTCAGAACAAGCAAGAACCGCCATTAAATTAGTGAGCCCGGGACTTGCGCCAAAACCAATGATAGCTGTAATGCTGGCATCCTTCGCTTTCTGATCCATATCCAATGATTCTAATGTGGGTTTTGTGTCGTCGTTAATATCAATATAGTCCTTTTTAGCTTCAATAGTTGCCTCCAAGATAGGTTTACCAAATTTATAATACGGTCCAACTGTGTTTATTACTAAATCATGCGATGAGATTAAATCAACTAATTTGGCACGTTCAGTCACATCCACTTCGGCAGCTGAGAGTTTGTCAGATCCTACCATTTCAACAAAATGTTTAGCTTTTTCATAATTCTTATCGGCAACTGTTATTGATGAGACTTCTGGAGCTTCAAGTAGTATCGCTACAGTCATACGCCCCATATCTCCGCTTCCACCTAAAGCTAAAACTTTCATCTTTCACATAAATTAAATTTGTTTTTATATAATAATAATCTTAAATATTTTATTGATTTATTAGATTTAAGATAAGTTTTTCTTTGTAAAACCTTAATAAAATATTGAAATAATAGATTTTAAAAAAAAGGGAATCGAGAATGGCAAGGAAAGGAATAAAGGATAAAGTCGCTGTTATTGGATGTGAAGCTACAAAATATGGTGAACTCTGGGATAAAAGTCAATACGATTTGCTCTCAGAAGCTTGTCAAGGCGCTTTTAAGGATGCCGGAATCACCAAAGATGAAATTGATGCAGCTTGGTTGGCAAATTATTATTTTTTTACCGGTCTTTCCGGGGCTACACTTGAAGATGCTATTAGATTAGAAGGAAAACCAATTACAAGATGCGAAAATTATTGCGCAAGCGGAATGGATGCTTTTCGGAACGCCTGTTTTGGAGTTGCCTCAGGTGCGTATGATGTAGCACTCGCTTGTGGTGTAGAGAAACTAATGGATGAGGGAGGGAGAGGCTTACCGGCTAGTACGGTTTTTGGTCATCCCGTATTACCTAGACCATCTGCACCCGCAATGTTTTGTCTGTTAGCAACGAGAAGTTTTCACGAATATGGATGGGGAAGGGAGGATCTAGCGCGAGTTGCGGTGAAAAATCATGAAAATGGTTATCATCATCCTAAAGCTCATTTTCGAATGAAAATTTCGATGGAACAGGCGTTAAACGCTCCAATGATCGCAGATCCGTTAGGAAGATTTGACTGTTGCGCAATGTCAGATGGATCCGCTGCTATCATTGTGACGCGGCCCGAACTTGCAGAGAGCTATGCGCACGCCGACGATTATGTTGTTGTAAAATCAAATGCCATAGCTGTTTATACAGCGACTCCTTGGTTTTGGCCTGATTTCGATTTTGTTCACGCCCCAGCGACTGAAAAAGCCGCCACAATGGCTTATAAAGAAGCCGAGATTACCGATCCAAGAACACAAATAGATCTGGCAGAAGTTCACGATTGTTTCACCATTACAGAACTGCTTAATTGTCAAGATTTACAATTTTGCGACCGTGGAAAGGCAGCTGAAGAAATAAAAAATGGAACCTTTAATTGGGACGGAGAAACAGCAATCAATCCATCGGGTGGTCTTAAATCATTTGGACATCCGATAGGATCAACAGGTTGTAGAATGGTCCAAGAAGTAACTAAACAATTACAAGGTAGAGCCGAAGGAAGACAGGTTCCTGAGGCTAAAATAGGGTTAGCTCATAATTTAGGTGGAGCCTATGCTGTTTGTTCGGTTACAATACTCGGTCAAAGAGATTAATTCTTTAATTCATTTTAGTATAAAACAATTCAATTTTTAATCTCAGATCAGATTAAAACAATCACTTTATTGTGAAAAATCTGAAGATTTTTAATAAATGAGATCATAATTTTTTTATAAACAATCTTTTACTTGAGTGATAAAATGGAAAAAAGGTTTATAGCACCAATATTAGTTACACTTTTAATTATCGTGTATGCCCTTGCTTTTTTATTTATAATACCTCTTAGTGGTGAGTTAATACCATTAATACCGGGAGAAGCACTTTCCGACTATCTCATAAGTCTATTGATTCCATTAGGGATAATAATACTAATGTGTTTTATTGGGCATTATATAGTAAAAGTTTTAATTCCTATTCATAAAGCGTTAAAATTAAACAGATACGATTATTTTATCGTTCATACAGAGAAAAAACTAACGAGTTCAAGAATAATTATTCGCGCCTTTTATCCCGGACTATTTGCTATTAACATTGCTATTTATATTAGCCTCTATGGTCGTTTTAACAATCTCTTTCTTGCAAACGCAGAAGAACAAGGACTTCCCGCTCTAATTGAATGGATAGCAATTCTTGTTGGAATACCCATAGCAGCTTTAATAATTGCTCCTATTTGGATGTTGGAATCTTCGGGATTGATGTGTTCATTAAATCAAGAAAAATATAAAAATCGAGTCTCTCCTGATATTGAGAGCGTTGCTCGATTCTATTCAACTCTCTTTAAGGGATATGTTGGAATTTCAACTATTACTACATATATCCTCATTCTGTATACATTTGCAGATGAAGGAGTGACTCTTGACAACTATTTCATACTTTTCATAGACCCCTTTGCAATAATGCTATTTTTTGTTCCACTTTCATTATTATTAGAAGCAAGGTTCGATAGTATTAATAAGCGGCTTATACCTTATTTTGAAAAAATGGGAATTAATATAGTACCTCAAGGAATAAGAATAAGTCCAAAACAATAATATATATAATATTTTTTTTTTAATTTTCTTTAAGATTTAATAATTAGAGATGAACTTATACTAGTAAGAATTTTTTTAAGCGTATGCGGTTTGTTCGGTTACAATACTCGGTCAAAGAGATTAATTCTTTAATTCATTATAGTATAAATCATAGTAAAGGTTAAAAGAATTGAAAACAATTCAATTTTTAAACAATTCAATTTTTAAAAATAGGAGGTTAATTTTGAAATGGATTACGAACAAATTATTTTCGAAATCTCAGATCAGATTGCAACCATCACTCTAAACAGACCGGAACGTCTTAATGCTTATACGTGGAAGATGTCAATGGAGATGTGGGATGCAATTATGAAAGTAGAAAACGATCCCAACCTGAGAGTCTTAATAATCACGGGTGCGGGTAGAGGATTTTGTGCTGGCGCAGATTTATCAGGCGGCGCCAAGACTTTTGATGGATCAGATCGACCTCGTGAGGTTGACGAAAGAACCAAAGATATGGGTAGTCTAATTAGTCTATATTTTTCGCTGAAAAAGCCTGTGATAGTAGCTATAAACGGACCGGCTGTTGGAGTGGGAGTTACCATGATTCTACCGTTCGATATTCGGATTGCCTCTGAGAGCGCACGCATCGGACTCCTCTTCAATCGACGTGGTGTTTTACCTGAAATAGCTTGTCCTTGGATTTTACCCCGCATTATTGGAATCAGTAAAGCAGCCGAGCTAATGTATACTGGTAGAATTCTCAATGCCAAGGAAGCATTGGAGTTCGGACTTGTCAGTCGAGTCGTACCTGATGATAAATTAATGGATACGGCAAAAGCGATAGCGGAGGAAATCTTATTATGTGCTCCTGTGAGTGTTTCCCTTACAAAAAGAATGCTTTATCAATTCCTTACCGAAACGGATATCGACAAGGTGGAAAGGATAAACAACCAGTATTTTGGATGGACTGGATTGAAACCAGATGCTCGTGAAGGGGTTGTATCCTTCCTTGAAAAAAGAAAACCAGAATGGAAAATGAAAGTACCAGGAGATTTACCGAAATTCTTCCCTTTAAAGTGAGCTAACAATAAAAAGAAACTTTTAAAAATTAACAAAAAAAAAGGTAAATAAAAATAAGTTAAATATTTACTTATCAAGTTTATATGCTGTTTTGAATCCCTCGTGAATTGCTTCCATCATTGTTCTAGGCTTTTTACAATCTCCAATTTTATAGATTTTGAACGACGGGTTGGAATCTTTAATTTTATCGTGGAGATCTTTATTGGGTTTTACACCAGTAGCTAAAACGAATGTATCAATATCATTTAACGATTTATTTTTGATAATAAACATATCTAATTAAAGACTTAAAATCATCAAATATTTATATATATTCCAAAATAATTTATATAAACTCAAAAATTAAATTTAATATAAGATAAATAAAAATCTCAAGATATTAGTATAAAATGAATTTGCTTATAATAAACTTAAAATTCAATACTCTCTTTATCCATAAATACAACCACATATATCACTAAAAGTGATCAGAATTATGCAAAGTCCTAAAAAATTGATTAAAATCGAATGGTTAATAGCACTATTATCTGCAGATAATAGTAAGGAGATTTATGGCATCACGAGGTTTGAGAAATTATTATTTTTTTATTTGATGCAAAATAAATTTCTCGAAGTATTCAAAAGTTTTGGGTTTGAGGCATATGATTATGGTCCTCACTCTGATGATATTAGAGATCTTCTTTATTCATTAAGAGATATTAAATTAATTGAAATAAGAATAAGGGATACTAAAGATTTCTTAAATATTGATGATGTCGAAATTGATGATAAATCAATCAAACCAATATATTATGATAAAGAAGAGATTTATTCATTGACAGAAAAGGGTAAAGAAATTGGACGCAAAATTGAAATAAAATTTCCTGATTTTGAAAACCTTTCAAAGTTTAAAGCAAAATTCAACAAGATTGAATTAAGAAGGTTAATTCGGCTAATATATACAAAATATCCTGAGATGACAGCAAAATCAAAAATAATTAAAGATATTTTTGGCTAAAATCAATGGGAATATTAGATATTTATACATTATATTTAATTTTTGAAGGTATTTTTTTACTTATTGGAATTTCCTCAATAAAGTATTCAAATAAGAATCTATATCCAAACAAGAATTCAATATATTACGAAAGGAGAAGCACTTATCATAGAGAGATTTATTTTAAAGAAATTGAACCCATAATAATAGAAATTTTGAAAAAATATCATCTATATTTAGCATCTGAAGGAAATAGATTTAAGAAATTTAATGATCTTTTTAAATTAATTTCAAATAAAATTGATAGTGAAATTGAGCAAGATTTTAATGCTATAAAGAGATTAATTAATGAATCAAAAATATATGAAAATATTCCTTCATTAGTTGGAAGTTCAAAAACTATGAAGAAATTGATTTCGGGGTGCAAATCATTTTATAATTTTATAAATACCTTTAAAAAATTAAAAATTTCAGGAATTATATGCTTTATTCTAATGGCTGTAGATTTAATTCTATTGTTAGTATTTAATAACTTCAAAGATTTAGAATTAGCTTATACTATATCCTTAATAATTAACATTTTTTTTATAGGAGGAATTGGTACATTATTCCTTTTTATCCTCATTGGTTATTATAAGATTTATAATATTAATAAAAAATTCTATGAGGAAATTTGGATACCACCAAGAATGTAGACGGATAATATAATTATGTTAGAAAGAGAATTATACCCTCCAATAAAAAACAATTATAAGAAACGATATAATTTGTATGACGAAATTCGGCTATACAATAGAATAATAGATCTGTTATTATTAGATAAAAATAAATCTAAAACTATAATAGCAATGGAATTTAAGTTGAAAGATTGGAGAAAAGCATTTGTCCAAGCTTTTACATATCTTTTGATTGCTAACTATGTTTATATTGTTCTTTATCGTAAAAATATTAAAAAAGTCGATAAAAATTTATTGAAAACAAATGGAATTGGTTTGATATCGGCAACAAAAAATAGTTATAGGATATTAATAAGACCAAAAAAAAATTATAAAATAGATAGAACTCTTTTAAATAAAGTGTTAAATGAAATAAAACAACGAGATGGTAATATTGGTTGAGTTTAAAATATATTATAGGTATGATAATTCAAAGAGAGAATTATTGAATAAAAAAGATTTAGAAGATAAATTTTATGGTATCATAATTCCTTGCACCACTGCAATGTATTTCCAAAATTCAGTAATTACATTTTTAGAGGTTTTTAATAAACCCTTTTTTATGGATCCAATGACTTATTTTTTAAATCAGCCATCGATTAATATTACGAAAAGAAGTGGTTCTATTCGAAGATCTTATATGAAAATCATTAAAGAATTCTTAGGGCTTAATAAAGAACAAATCGAAGAATATGTTAATGATAATAGAGAATTTGTAGCTACTGATATTAGTGATGAAGATTTAGAAGTTTTTTGCTCTAAAGTAATAAACTTCCAGAAGACATTTATTAAATCAAATGATATGATGGAGTTCATCGGATTATATGAAGAATTATTAGATCCTGCTCCCGAATCAAAGACTCCTGAATATCTAATTCCTCCTTATTTCCGAATTGAACATGGAAATGATTCATATAAATTGAATAAAAGATGCATTGAAATTGCACAAAATATTGTGAATGAGGATGATCCACCACTTTGTGGATGTTTTGCATTTACAAAAAGTTTTATTAATTATAATGAGGATATCGCTGAGAAAATCATAGAAGATTTTCCAAATTTAACCAATTTCCTTATATGGATTTCGGATTTCAATGCAACAAAAGAAAAAGTAAATAATTTGAACAAAATGAAAAATATCGTAAAAACCTTGTCTAATGAAGGAAAAAATATTGTTATTAATTTATATGGAGATTATTTTTCTTTATTACTATTAAAATTTGGTTTAACGGGCGTAAGCTCTGGAATTGGAACCTCTACTAAAAAAACCGCTCGTTTATCTCGAGGAAGTGGAGGGGGTTTTACAACTAAAATCTATGTTCCTAAAATTAATATTAGTCTCATAAAAGATGACTATAAAAGATTATTAGATGTTAAACCTGAAATCGTATGTGATTGTCCAAAATGTAGAAAAATAATTGGAGGGCTAAATAAGAAAGATCCTGATTTCACATATAATTATTATAATCTCTTACTTTCTAACAATAATTTTGAGGAACATTTCATTTATTCTCTGGATAGGGATAAGGAATTTGTAGAAAAGTCCGCTCTAAGCGATTTAATTGAAGATATCGAGGAAAAAGATAATATTTTTTCTTCTACCCCTTATGCCGCTCACTTGAAAAGATGGAAAGAAGATATTTAGAGGAATATTTCAATTCAATCATAACCAAATTTATTCTTTAAATCGTCGTTTACTCAACTTTAAATGTTAAAAAAAAAAAAATTATAATTAACACTAAAAAGAGATTAAAAAATAATAAAATGTCTGATATAGATTCAGATTTGAAGGCTTTAATAGATAACGCTAAAGAAGATCAAAAAAATAGGAACAATATATATTATGGAGTTATTAAATTTGATTTTGAGATATTAACATAATAATTTTAAAATGAAAAAAAAGGGTTAAAGATTCTGAGTAATATCTCTAAATTTATTACAAAGGTTATCTCCATCATTTTGTATCGTCTGAAACCAATTAGAATCAGAAGAATTAATAAGATTTAAAAACTCTGAACATATTTTTCGAACTTTCTTAATTAAATCAGGGTTTAAATCTTTTGCTGAAGCCGTGTAAAAATCAATTATTTCTCTAATTTGAGTTTTTAAATCATCTCGAAAATTTGGATATATAATGTAACAGCTTTTATGATTATCCCACATTGTATAAACTGAAGAAATATTGCTCTTCAAATCTTCTCTGATTTCAAAAAGAGAGAAATTAGTGTTAGACTGGAGAAAAAAGCAGCAAACTAAGGCAGGAGTGCGTAACACAATAGAGGTTGTTCTTGATAAAGAGTTACCTCCAAGCTACGATGAGCAAACCTATGATGAAAAATGCGATGTTGTCTATTATCATATTTATGAGAATTATTATGGTGTAGGGCAAAGCGTTTATACTCAAGTAGCCAGTGGTTAAAAAAAACATTTTATCCTAACATTTTCTTACCAAGCCCCATTAACAATGGGTCTTTGGTGTGGTGGATCTTTTCAAAAAACTTTTTACGAATAGGATCCCATACCATAAAGCACGCTGTAGCTATATTTCGAGAATAAGTAAAAATACACAATAACTATGAATGATTTAAGGATTATACCATAAGAAGGTTCAAGGAATTTTTAAAATTTGAAAAAACTAGAAACCGCTGGTATTGTTGTAAGAATCAGTTAGATGTAATGTGTTTTTACAGCAAAATATATTTGTTTTTACAGTAAAATATATTTGTTTTTATAGCAAAATATATTTCACTAAACTATGTTTTTTCTGAGATAATAAACTTCCAATAAGAATTTTAAATCTACATTTCAATATTGTTAGATTTATTCTTTATTATAATTTTAATGTAAATTTTGTTAATTTAGACAATAACATTAGTATGAAAAATTAGATGATATATATGTAAATTGTGAAAAATCTAAAGCATATTCTACTTAATGAAATTTTATAAAAATTTTACTTTATTCTTAATAAGTTTTTAGTCGTTATAAGAGAGTGAAGATTTAGTAATTTATTAAAGGGACAATAATAAATATTTTTAAGTAAAACTTTTCATTAATTACCAAATATATATAAATATTTATAAAGAAAGAATCATATATTGATGAATAATAATATCTATTTTACATAACAGTTAACACATACAGGTTGAATCATGACTGAAGTAAAAAAAAAGAGGAAGAAAAGATCTTCGACAAAATATCCCAAATTTAGTTTAATAGAGTCCTTAGAAATTGCGAAAGCAATTATTGATAACAATGCTGGTCAACCTTATGATCGGTTATCTTTAGCCGAATCTTTAAGGCAGTCACCAGGTAGTAGTAAGTTTAGAATGTTGATAACAGCTTCATCGAAGTTTGGATTAACCACTGGAAGTTATAATGCCTCAAAAATATCATTAACTCCCTTAGCATCTTCAATTTTTAAACCTAAAAGTGATGCGGAAAAACAAGGGGCATTAAAAAAGGCATTATTTAATGTTGATTTCTACGAAAAGGTATTTAATATGTATAATAAAAATAAAATACCAGCAAAAAAACATTTTAAAAATATATTAGAACGCGAATTCGGAATTCCCCAAGATGTTACTGAACAATGTTATAATTTAATAATGCAAAACGCTAAGGAATTAAATATTGTCCATAAAATAAGCGGAAGTTCATATATTAATTTAGAATTATTAGGAAATCAGGAAGTTGCTGAAAAAGAAGTTATTGAAACAATAGAAGAAGAAAATAATGAAGTTATAGAAGGAAAAATAGAATCTGCTGAGATAGAAGAGAGTAAAATCAAAAATATCATTTCAGAAGTTGATGTAAAGAAAATCTCAAAACCAAAAGTTTTCATAGCACACAGTAAAAATAAAAAAATCCTTGAACAAATAAAGCAAATATTAGAATTTGGTCAATTTGAACCTGTTATAGCTGAAGAAGTAGAAAGTTCTGCAATACCGATACCAAAAAAAATTTTTGGCTTAATGAGAGAGTGTAATTGTGCAATAATTAATATAAGTGTTGATGAACAAGAAAAAATGCCAGATGGTTCTTATAAGATAAACGAAAATGTCTTAATAGAAATAGGAGCAAGCTTTTTAATGTATGACCAAAAGGTAATACTTCTCGTAGATAAAAGGATGGAATTACCATCTAATTTACAAGGAATATACAGGTGTGAATATGAAGGAAATGAACTTTCGTGGGATACTGGTATAAAATTGACAAAAGTTTTACAAGGCTTTAGGAAATAAGATTAAAATAGGGATATAATTCATTTTGCTTGAAGAAAAAAATTAATTAGAATTCTTCCATTCTACAAAAAAAGCTTTAAAATTCTTTGTATGGGTTCAACTTTATATATATGGAGATATTAATTAATTTATTTAAAATGAAAGGAAAAAGAAAAAGGAAAAATGAAAAAAAAGGAACTTGGTTTTTGCCTTAATAAAAACAGGGAATTTTTACGGGGATATTATATGGATAAATGTAATAGAACCAAATCAAATTCATTTAATGTCTTGGTTGGTAGAACTGGGAGAGATATTTCTATAACTCGTTTCAAAAATTTCTTCAAATTTATAAATAATAATGTTATGACATATTTAGATATAGATTACAAAACAGAAATTAAGGTACACTACAATGGTGAGTGTGATGGTTTAAACGGATATTGTGAATTTGACGTGGATTATCATTATCTACCTGCCTTGCATTTACATCATCGTCTTAAAAATTATAAAAGAATCGTTACTAAACGAGGTTTTGAATATATTGGAAATCTATCAAATTTATTTAGGACTAGTTTTGATTTAGTAATTAAAAAATTACAAACACAAATTGGGGGCTTAGAATTATTGTGCAAGAACCATCACATGCTTAAACACATACAGCGATATAGTTACCCTCCTATTTTTTTATTTCTCTCCAATTTAACTGTGCCAGAAATGAACAGAAATCCTTCTAATGTACGTAAAATGAGCGATAAATTATCATTAGAATATTATAATAAATTTATAGAACCTAAACTTGCTATTAATAAAAAGTGGCACATGAGCAAAATTACTCGCTCTGTATGGAAAATGGTAAAAAAAAAATATGCAATTGAATTTATCTTTGGAACAAATTATACTTGTCCTATATGTAAAAAAGCCAAAATTAATCAGCATCTTGTCTGCTTTGTAGCTCATCATACTAACCTTAAATTGTTTGACGGAAGTATGGATAAGATAAATTTTAATAAAGAATATACTAAAAGGAGTGTAGATTGGATAATAGAGAATTTACTTGAGCAAGAGTGTGTTTATATATGTCAAAATTGTCACGAGATGATTAGTACTACATACTATCAAAATATATTAGAATCTATCTTTCGAAAGAGTGATGATGTGGAATTTGTAACGAATTTTTTTAAAAATGCGAATTTGCAGATAGAAAGTCTGAGAAGTAAAATCTTAGAACTAAAAAACAGATTGTTGAATGGTGAGCTTATTATTCTTGATCCTCTTGGAAAGATTTTTACAAAATTCGAGGTCTTAGAGAGAAATTTAATTTGTATCTATTACATTTCAAAGATCTTCCCAACACCGCCTGACGATACCTTTAAAAGCAATGAGCTAGATTCTGTTCTCGGTATTAAAGGACATTTTACCAGAACTACAAGTCGCCTAGGACGGGCAGAAGAATTATTAGATTTAAGTTATATAAACTCCATCGGAAGAACTTCCCAATTGAGCTATATCTTCCAAATAACTAAAAAAGGAATTGATAAAGCCAAAGATATCATAAGGGTAAAATCAATGAAATATCCCGAATCTTTTCAAGAGTTGATTTCAAGTTGGAAGGCTAGTTATGGATCTATTCAGAGAACTATTAGAGATAAAGTTATCAACACATTGAAAACAGGGAATTACACCGCCAGACAGTTAAGTAATAACCTGGGCTACTCAATACTTCAAATGCGTAGTGCTTTACAAGATCTTAAAGTTGCTGGTCGGATTGTAGGGTTTGGAAAATTAGAAAGAGAAAAAATTTGGAGTCTTCTATAGAATTATCTTAAAATAATTTGTAGAATTGTACACATTATCGTAAAAATTAAAGGAGACATAAAAAAAGGGAGAAAAAAGGCAAATATTCTCTTCAAGAGTTTCTTAATCCATAAATGCTAAAATCTCCAAATCTATTTTCATTTTATCTCTTGTGTGAATCTTTAAACAATTTATACAAACAATCTGCGAAATTTGTTGAGGAAAATACACTTTTGATACTTTAATAACCATTAACAATAGGTCTTTGGTGTGGATCTTTTATCCATAATTAACAATAAAAAAAATAAAGAAAAATAAGTTAAATACTTTACTTATCAAGTTTATATGCTGCTTT
Source organism: Promethearchaeota archaeon (assembly GCA_030605085.1). Next base: position 46,540 of record JAUWBH010000012.1, read on the forward strand.
GAATCCTTCGTGAATTGCTTCCATCATTGTTCTAGGCTTTTTACAATCTCCAATTTTATAGATTTTGAACGACGGGTTGGAATTTTTAATTTTATCGTGAAGTTCTTTATTGGGTTTTACTCCCGTAGCTAAAACAAACGTATCAATATCATTTAACGATTTATTTTCGCCCGCATGTTCAAATTCAATTGTTTTGCCTTCGAATTTCGTAATATTTGCATTTGTAATCATATTTATGCCCATTTTTATCATGTAACCTATCAAAAAACCACGAGTAGTTCTACCAACGCTGGTCCCTAATCTCGGTAGCATTTCAAGTATCGTTACATTTCTATTACCCTTGAGCCATTTTTCATAAATTTCGTCTCGCGGCATCAGTTCATATAAGCTAATAAAGCGCGCAACATCTGAATCTAAAGCACCTAATTCAGCAGCCCAAATTGCTGTTTCTATACCGGTTGCTGAACCACCAACTACTACAACATTTTTTCCAACGGGATAATCTCCAGAAAGGGCATCTTCAGCACTACAAATATTACTACCTAAACTTCCATCGATACCTTGAATATCCGGAACATCGTATTTAACACCAGTAGCAAATATGACCACATCTGGTTTATGTTTATTGATTATTTCTGGTGTTGCTTCTACGCCGAGCTGTAATTCAATATTAAGATGTTCAATTTGGGCCTTGTAGTAATCAACGACTTCTTTAATGTCTCTGCGTCCAGGAGGGATGTACGACACATTAACCTGTCCACCAATCTCATCTTTTTTCTCTAATATTGTCACACTATGCCCCAATATTTTCGCTACGCGAGCAGCTTCTAATCCCCCGGGACCACTTCCAATAATTAAAATGTTCTTAGGATTCTCCGTTTTTTTATCAAGTTTAACCTTTCCTTCTCGGGAAACGGCGTAATTTCGCATACATTCAACAGATCTCCCCGTAAAAATATGATCAAAGCATCCTTGATTGCAGGCAACACATTTTCTTATATCCCATAGTCTATTTTCTTTAGCCTTTACAGGTAAATAAGGATCAGCGATGAGTGCACGCGCCATGCAAATTGCATCTGCTATTCCGTCCCTCAAAATTTGTTCAGCAATTATAGGATTATTTATCCTGTTGCTTGAGAATACCGGAACATTTACCTGACTTTTAATATTTTCTGCCAAATATGCATAGCCTCCTTGAGGTACCATCATAGGAATTTGCGGGATCCTGGTTTCATGCCAGAACTGGTTCTGGTTTCATGCCACCCGCCAGTTACATTTATATAATCTACACCTGCTTCATCGTAATATTTCGCAAATATAGCGCTGTCTTTATATGTATTGGAACCAGGGACAAAATCATCTCCTGCCATTCGAATTCCAACTAAAATATCATTTCCAACCCTTTCTTTAACCAACTTTATTAGCTCAAGTGGATAACGAAGTCGATTCTCTAAAGAACCTCCATATTCATCATCGCGTATATTAGTTTTTAGACTCAGAAATTGATTAATGAGATAACCAGCGCTTCCGAGTAATTCAACACCATCAAATCCCGCTTCTCTTACACGTTCTGCCGCTTTAGCATGACTCTCTTGAACAACCTTGATTTCATCTATTGATAATTCTTTAGGTACCATTTTTGTTAAGTTGGAGCGTATCGCAGAAGAGGATACTGCTTTGGGAGATATAGCGTAAGCTCCTGCGTGATATAATTGAGCGATTACTTTTGCGCCATGATCACGTATTTTTTTAGCAAAAGTAGTTAATCCTGGAATAAACTTATCGTCATCAACTGATATAAAGCCAAGTGCAGCGCCTCTTGCTTCGATCTGACAGCCTCCTATGATAATTAAACCTACTCCCCCTTTAGCTCTTTCAACATAGAAATTGCTAAATTGATCCTTTATAAAGCCATCTGGAGTATAGTTTAGAGCCATTGCCGGCAAAACGATCCTGTTTCGGATTTCTACATTTTTAATCTTTAACGGTTCAAATAACTTTACAAACTTCATAATTTAGTTCTCCTTAATTATCAATTCAAATTTATTAGTTAATAATTCAAATTTATTAGTTAATAAAAGTTATTAAAAGAATTTTAAAATTTTCAGAAACCATTAATAATCATCTGCCTTTAAATACAGGTTTCCGTCTCTCACCCCAAGCTCGAGCAGCTTCTCTATGGTCTTCGGTAGCATAAAGAATATCGTTGTATTCTTCTTCAATAGCAAGCATTTCATCAAAAACTTTCTCATAAGCTTTATGAATTGCCTGTTTAGAAAGAGAAATGGCTAGGGGTGGCCTTTCAGCCAAGTTATTTGCGAATTCCATTGTCTTAGGCATCAATTCGTCATGGGGGAATACTCTATTCACCAATCCAATTCGTAATGCCTCATCTGCATATATTCGTTCCCCACTAAAAATGAGTTCTTTTGCTTTATGGATTCCTACCGTCATGGGCAGTGTTAAACTCCCATTCATATCGGGGATTATACCCATTCTAATGAAAAACTCCCCGAAGCTTGCTCTCTCAGATGCGAACGTAATGTCGCAGCATAAGGTTAAATTCGTTCCGAAGCCGACAGCAACCCCATTAACAGCAGCAACGATCGATTTGTGCAATTTATACAAATCATATGGATGTATGAAAATTCTTTCTGTTTGTTCTTCTGTACCACTTAAAAATTCTCCACTAGCGAATTCGTCAACATCACCTCCAGCACAAAACGCTTTACCAGCTCCAGTTATAACAATAGCTCTAATATCGTCATCTTCTTTAGCTTCCCTTAAAGCTGCCTTTAAATCTTTGTTCATTTGTAAATTTATTGCGTTCATTTTTTCGGGACGATTTAATGTTATGACAGCTACTTTTCCCTTCTTATCGTATAGCACAGTTTCATAATTTGGACTCATATTTTTTATTTCCTCACGTATATTTTTTTTTTGAAATTAATTTTCTTTTAGTATCCTTTTAATTTAATGGTTTACGCTTTTTAAATTATTATCAATAAGAAACTATTTTAAAGTTTAAAGATAATTTTATACACATTAACAAGAACTTAATGAAGAGACAAATCAAATGTATCAAATCTTACAAAGCCTGCAGAGCTAACAACAAATTGTTCTGGAGAGCGATAGACAAACAATTCTATCAGATAAGAAAAGATTTGTACTTTTCTTTTGAAAACCTAAAATTTTGATATTATGTGAGAAATTATGGAAAATGACTTGGAAATATGGAAAAAGGGACCTCCCGGAAAGCTTAGTCAGAAAAACTTGTGGGGCTTTTCTTTCGGAGCAATTCCAGCTGCTTTACTAGCCGGTATCTTTGCCCTAAAATACGTAGAATTTTTTTACGACAATTTAAAGCTGCTCCCACTCTATTTTATAGTAGGTCAAATAATATATATGATCGTTAATGCCTTGAACGACCCATTAATAGGCCAACTTACGGATAGAACGAACCGAGAAAGATGGGGAAGTCGAAGATTAATTTATATCAAATATGGTGGTCCCATTTGGGTCCTTACTTTTCTCATTCTGTGGGTTCCTTGGAGTTTCGACAATCAGTTTATAATATTTCTCCATTTTGTAATCAGTATTTGTTTATTTGATATAATGTTTACTCTCGTTATTATGTGCTGGATGGCAACATTACCAGAAATGACAACGGACACTAATCAACGGATCAAAGCAAATTTTCTCGCCGGTGTTTTAATGATGGTTGCGGTATTTCCTTTCTTTGTAATATTATAAGATATGAACCCTACAACTCAGCTTTATCAAATATATTGTATCGTCATTGCGATTATTTCCACAGTTTTTCTCTTTTTAACATCTATAATGACTGAAGAGAAACCCGAATTTCTAAATGATGAAGTAACTCCGTTATGGAAATCTGTAAAAGAAACTGTGAAATCAAAATCGTATTTACTCTTCGTAGGATATAATTTTTGCTTAGTTTTCAACGGTAGTATTGGATTGAGCTATTTATTTGTGTTCTTATTTGTTCTGGGCATAGAATCTATAATCGGTTTTCTCTTTTTCTTCATAATTGTGATCTTTATTGCGTATCTCTCTGCCTTCGCATGTATACTATTAAGACCTTATTGGGGCATGAAAAAAATTATAATAAGATTTGGCACGTTAAGAATAATAGGAGCAATAGTTACGTTTATATTTATACTTATTCCTGGATTTGAATGGTTTATATGGATTGGTATTATTTGGGGTACTATTTTTAGTGGGTACAGCGTTTATACTTTTCCTGGGTTGATGGCATCATGTATTGACGAGGACAAACTTAAATATGGTACCCGAAGAGAAGGCATGTTTTTAGGCATTAATGCGCTCTTTACAAAGCCAGCAAATAGTTTAGGTCCTATAGTTGCAACAATAATTTTGGTTTATTTTGGATACATTCAAGGTTCTGATACCCAACCAGCTTCTGCTTTGCTAGGAATAAAAATTCTAATGCTAATTGTTCCAACTATAGTTATATTGATAAGTTTAATTATTATCTCCTTTTTCCCATGGTACGGCGAACAACTTAAAGAGATGCAAATAAAATTAGAAAATTTACATAGAGAAAAACGCAAAAAACTACTATAGAATCGGATTTAATTTTTCTAAAAAATTTTCTTTTAATAATTCAGAATGAAAATTATGAATTCTCTCCACCCCAAGGTGAAATTTTAAGTGTTTCATTAGATGTTGCTCAAGGATAAATCCATTGATGAATTGAAAGCTTGGTTTCAAAAGAATTCTAAAAAAATATAAAAAAAAGATAAATTATAAATTAAAGATCTTCTTCCCTTTCAATCAAGATATTCTTACCAGTTAAATTCTTACCGCAATATGGGGCGATTCCATCGAAAAATTCCAAGGGATTGTCTTTGAATACTTCTTCTGGAGTTAGTGCTCCTTTTTGAGTAATTTTCCCCTCAATTAACATGATCGTCGCAATCCCGAGAGGAATGCTTGTAACACCTGCCATTGCACCAAATGGCTCGTGACCAAGCGCAACTCCCACTTTTTTTCTTTTGCCATCTTTGGTACCTATTGCAATAACAGACAACGTAGGTGGTCCACCAAAATATTGCTTCACAATTTCTTGATCTTGTGAGGCTCCCTCACTTAGCTCCGCCCATTCTTTTCCTAATGCAATAGTAGCCTCTTCAATTGTAAGTTCTTTATTTTTTATTTTTTGACTATATTTACGAGTAATGTCTGTTGCGGTCTCACCGATATACATTACATTAGAAATTGTTTTGGCTTTTATTGTTCTTGGTAGAGTTACAGGCTCTGGATGTCCGATATGAACTGTATACATATCTTTAAATCCTGGAAATTTATATCTTTCATCAGTTTTGGTGAGTGGATCAATCTCTATCATATTACCATCCTTAAAAGTAGGAATTTTTTCAATAGTTTCGTAAAGAAGATGCATTGCAGCCGCATTAGCCCTATCATCAGATAAAGTAGTTCCAGTTCCCCCAACTTGGAGCTTTAATTTTTTCGCAAGCTTTTTTGGTTTTACAAAATATTTTGGCTTTCTTCCAGCTTTTATATCTATATCAACACTCCAAGCGGTAATTAACTCGTCAATTTCATCAAATTTAGAACAGGCTTGAACTGCCATAATATTAGTAATACCTGGACTTGCCCCGATACCAATAATTGCTGTGATACTTGCATTTTTTGCTTTTTCATCAAATTTAAGAGCGTCTAATGTAGGTTTCCAATCGTCGCAAATATCAAGATAGTTCTTTTTTGCTTCAATTACAGCTTCCATAATTGGCATTTCGAATTTATAAAACGGACCCACAGTGTTTACAACCAAATCATGTTCCGAAATCAGCTTAACCAACTTATTGCGTTCGGTGACATCAATTTCAACAGAAGATAATTTGTCTGAACCAACCAATTCAACAAAAGTTTTAGCCTGTTGGTAATTTTTATCGGCAACCGTTATGGACGAAACTACATCAGGAAAGTCAAGCATAACAGCAATCGCCATTCGACCCATATCACCTGATCCTCCCAACGCTAATACTTTCATATTTTTCACTTTTTGTTATCCTTTTTCTGTTAATTATTAACTTTAATTGTTATATTTATAAAGCATTGAAACTACTTTTTCTTTAAATTTAACCTTATTTTTTTTTTTGAATAAGAAAAAAGAGATCTCTTTAATTTAATAATTGAATATCTAAGCAATTTTTACGATCTTCGTAGTACTTTTCCAGCAAAAGCTTCGGCATCGTATTTTCCTTCCTCAAGAACGATCTTACCATTGATTATTACATATTTTATTCCTTTAGAGGGTAGAAAATGATCTGTAAAAGAGACATAGGAATTGACCGTTTTCGGATTAAAAATAGTAATATCCGCAAAATAGCCCTTCTTAATTATGCCACGGTCTTTGAGTTGCATTTGTTTTGCGGGAAGAGAAGTCATCTTGCGAACAGCTTCTTCTTGAGTTATTACACCTCTATCCCGGGCCATCTCGCCTAAAACCTTAGTGAATGTACCATAAGAAACTGGAAAAGGATTTTTAAAATCTACACCAATGACATCAGTCTCAATAGAGCAGTTTGGGTCCGCTATAAGGTCATCGTAATATTTCACTGCCATCGGATGATCCATATATCCAACAGTGAAAAGCTCTCCTTTTTCTTCGATGATCAGGTCAATAATCGCATCATACATGTCTTTATTTAGTTCTTTTGCAATCTCTTCAATTGTCATGTATTCAAACTTGCGATTTTTTTCTAATTTGAACCCACATATATGAGTGTGTAGATCGAAAAACTTGTCCGTAAAGTATTTATGTTCCCAATTCGGCCATTGAGGTTTAAAATTTATCATTTCGTCTATTGCTTGTTTTCTTATATCGGGATTTTGAACCCGTTCCACGAATTTATCAAAACCACCATCTAATGTCCATGGGGGTACATGGGCGAGTATTGCAGTACAGCCACCTGCCCAAGGCATGTTATCGTGTCCTATTTCTAATCCCCGATCTCTGGCACTTTTAATTGCCTTTAAAGCCTTCTTTCTCACAAGTCCTGTCCCACCTGCGTGATGAGAAATATGCAGGGGAATTTTATTTTTTTCTGCGATGTTAACAACTTCTTTAACGGCTTTGTCGTAATGATCGGTAAGCCCTCTTGTATGAGGGACTAATGGTGCTCCAAATTCGGTTAAAACAGATGCTATTTCCATTAACTCATCGGTGTGAGAAAAAATACCCGGACAATAATATAATCCTAATGAAAGCCCAATCGAACCATCTTCAAGGGAGGCTTTTAGCATTTTTTTCATTTCTGAGATTTCTTCTGGTTTTGCGAATCGTGCATCCCATCCCATCACATTTGTTCGGAGAGTATTATGCCCAGTCAAAAATGCTACATTAAACGCTTGCCCATTCTTTTCTAAAAAGTCAAGATATTCTGCCATTGTCGTCCATTCGTACTTTAAACCGTCGTGAGGAAGGGCGAAATTCCAAAAAGTGCTTACATAATCCTCTACATCGTGATTGATGGGTGCTGGACTATAACCACAATTTCCTGAAACGATTGTCGTCACTCCCTGATGTGCCCAACTTTCCAAAACTTGTGCGTGCCTCCTATTCGGAAGGAAAAAATCTAGATGCGTATGAATGTCAATAAATCCGGGGGCAACCATCAAACCGTTTGCGTCAATGATTTTCGTTGCGTCAGCATCTCTGAACGATCCAATGTCTTCAATACGGTCTCCACGAATTATAACATCTGCTTCGAAATAAGGCTTTCCCGTGCCATCCATAATATTTCCATTCTTAATTATCACATCGTTGCTCATTTAAAAAACCCTTTATAAAAATCCTAAGAACCTTGAGAATTAATTTATATATATTAATTCTTTTAAATATTATTTTTGTATACTTTCTATTTATTTTCTTGTGAAAAATTAGATAGTAGGTACAGATTTAATAAAGTAAAAACTCTTTATTTCTTTAAAGATGATAGATGAAGTTAACAAATGGTTTAATTTAGCAGAAAGCGATTACCGAAAAGGTGTTAAAATGGATAAAAACGAACTTATAATAAAATTAAAAGAATTTAAACAACAGGTTATTAAAAAATATGGAGTAAAAAAGATCATTTTATTCGGAAGTTATTCCAAAAATATAGCAAGTGAAGATAGTGATGTAGATTTAATAATCGTCGGTGATTTTGAAGACAAAGGAAATCTACAACGAGCACCAATTTTTTACAAAGAATGGCATTTGGTTCAAAATATTGATTTGCCGGTTGATATTATTTGCTATACATCCGAAGAATTTGACAAACTTAAAAATCAAATAACTATTGTAAAGGAAGCAGTTGAAGAAGGATTGGAAATTTAATATTGAAAAATTATAATAAGAGATAATAGATTGAAAAGGAGTTAAAATTAATTATTCTTCTTTTTCTATAGATATTATTATTAGAATTTAAATAAATCCTAAATGTTTAGATTGTATGGTATTCAAAATTTGGGTATATCTTGAGACGATCTGTCTAGTTAGATTCTCTTGGGGGTCCCTGTCTTACTCTTTCAAGCATTTTTTCTGCAGAATTCTTAAACCTAAAAAGATCAATATTTTCACACCACCAAGTAACCCCAATTTCTTTATATGGCTTTAGAACATTAATCCCTTCAGAAGAACTACTTGGTGTATCTCCAGCTATAATAATATCAAATCTATTAGAATCCTTTCGATTCTTATTTACTAAGCTTATTATCTGTTTTATGTCTCCTTGAGTTAATTTTTGAGGCCAATCGGCATGAATGGGAAATACTCCATCAAACTTGGAAGCCCTTAAGAAAGGTTTTTTATTAGGCCACATCCCTGCTACCCAAATTGGAATTTTTCCATTAACTGGTGTTGGTAAAAACTTTACATTTTTAATTTTGTAATGATCTCCCTCGTAACTAAAATCATTTCCTGACAACAACCCAAGCAGTATGTCTAATCCTTCATCTAGTTTTTTCGCACGTATATTATTGTCAAATTCTTCTCCAAAAGTTACAAAATCATATTCTGGAGCACCCAATCCAACACCAAGGATTAACCGCCCATTAGAGAGGTGATCTAATGAAACTATTTCACGAGCAAGTTTCCAAGGTCTTCTTCTTGAGATTGGAGTTATTAATGGACCTATTTTGATTTTCTCAGTTTTCATTGCTATTGCAGAAAGAGCTATCCAAGGATCAATAACGGGTACATTTAAACCTTCCATGAACACTAAATGATCCCACAGAAAAAAACCATCCCAACCTGCGTTTTCTGCTTCCTTAGCAACTTCTGCAAGATCAAGTGGGTTGTAAGAATATCCAAAATTGGGAGTATAAACTGCAAATTTCAATTATCCCACCTCAGTAATTTTAATAGATCGTTGCTCATTTGAATCAATCTTTTATTTAAAACAATTTAATAGAATTTTTAAATAATAAAATAAAAAAAAGGAGTTAAAATTATTTATTTTTCTATTTCTAAGGATATTATTATTAGAAATTTAAACAAATTCCTAAACCTTTAGATTATATGCTTAATTAGCTTAATTATCTGTGTTCGTGTTTGTTCAATTAGATAGTTCCATTATGTCGGAATCAGAATATGTTTTTGAAATTCGTAAAAACTTATTTATCGGTGGATATTGGCCTGGATTAAATTTCAAAAGGCTTAAAGAAATAGGTATAACTGCGATAGTCAATTTAATGGAGGAAAATTTGTATGACCCTCGTCCTCACGGAATCGCTTATTTATTCAGAGGTTTTGCAGATGATTGGTATGTACCACACGAATACTTAGGAGAAATTTTTGAGTTTATTGATAAGCATATTAAGGAAAAAAAAGGAAAGGTTCTAGTTCATTGTGCTAGAGGTGTTTCGAGAAGTGGGGGGATTGTAGCAGCATGGTTATTAAAGGAACACAACAATTGGACTTGGGCTGAAGCTATCGATTATGTCTCAAAATCTCGATTAATTTATCCTGCTATTGAAATAAAAGAATCAGTCCTTAAATACTTCTTAAAAGTTAAGAATCAGAAAAGAAAATAACTATTTGATTTTTTTCTTTTCATTAATTCTTATTTTTCTTGCTTTAAAAAGATTTTTTCAATTCTTTCTGGCATTACGAATCCTACATAAAAAACTATGGCACACGAGAGAATGATAATCCTATTTATTATCATGGTTATGATTATTTCCATTACAGCTCCTATAATAAATAATATAAATGCAAAAAGAAGTCAGATGTCTTTGTTTGAAAAAAATCAGATGTCAAAAAAAAAAAAATAAATCAGATGTCTTTGTTTGGGCTTTACTTCGAGATATTCAATAAATAATTAGTATAAAGAAATTTTTATTAAATAATCCCTTGCCTTTTTTGGGAATTACAAATTTCCGTTTTCATTGATAGATTCTAGATATTTACTAATTATACCGAAGGTGTTATGAAAAATTACACTTGTTTGTATTTTGGAAATTTTAAACTTAATCCAATCCTTTAGTTCTAAGTGGTGGGCGAGGTGGTGCTCGGTAGTATTTCGTGGAAGGATAGCCAACAGTCATAACACCCAATACTTCACCAGGAATTCTCGCAATTTTCTTTCGTATATCTTTATTTGAAGAAAGAATTATAAAAGCTAATCCTATCCAGCAAGTTCCTAGTCCTAAAGTTAGTGCACCAAACATTCCATATGTCATAGCAATAGCTGAATTCATATAATTTGATGGAGAACTTCTATTCGAATATAGAATAATTACATGTGGTGCTTTATAAAATACCGGGTCGATACCTTTCTTTCTTTTATTTTCAAGCAATTCGCTGTATTCTCCTGACATTGTATTTTGCCATGCATTTACAATCGATTCTGATAACATTTCAATTTTTTCTGTATCTGAAATCACAATGCACTTCATTTGTCGGACGTTACTGCCGGTGGGGGCATATCTCATCGAATCAATAATTTTTTCTAATACCTCTTTGGGAATTTTATCTTTTTTATACTGTCTAATTGACCTTTTTGCACGCATAAACTTGTACATTGTTTCATAAGAAATTAATTTATTAGGATCTTGAATTCCTTCAAAAGACAATACATCATCCTTCAATTCTTTATAAATTATTGCATTTTGTGGACAAATGGATATACAATGACCGCATGTTATGCAGGGTCTAGAAGAACTAAAAGAAACCCGCCCCTCTCCTTTGCTTACGATTAGATTTGATACCGGACATTCTTTTATACATAGTTTACAATTGTTACATTTTTCAATATCTATTCCTATAATCGGCATAATTTATAATTAATACTTTTTTGGCTTTTTACTTCCCTTTCAGAAAAGAAAATAACTATTTGATTTTTTTCTTTTCATTAATTCTTATTTTTCTTGCTTTAAAAAGATTTTTTCAATTCTTTCTGGCATTATGAATCCTACATAAAAAACTATGACACACGAGAGAATGATTATCCTGTTTATGATCATAGTCATAATTATTTCCATTACAGCCCCTATAAGAAATAATGTAAACGCTAAAAGAAGGAATTTCCCTCTCAATCTAGGTTTCGGATCGTTAAGTTTTATAGTTTTAATTGAAAATAAAAACCCCGTAATTAGAAAAACTGATAAAATGTAGAAAAAAAATAGCTGAGTTATTGGTCCCAAATCAACATCGACAGGACTTAATTTCTCTCCCACCATTGAAATGTCCGTAAATAAGAAATAAAAAATAAGGATCTCAAGAATGCCTGAAATTATCGAATTAACGATTATTACCGTTGTTTTATTTCTTATTTGTATGAGGTCTGTCATTACAATTAACCACAATGTTAAAAAGAAGGGGAGAAAAGCACAATTAATGATAATATACGCTTCAATCGAAATTCCCGTATCGTTAAATAACGCGACTAAAAAACTTATAGCTGATGGCCACCAAGGTTCGGAAATTCCAAACCATGCAATTCCGGTTAAGATAAAATTCTTGTCTTTAGCTTTCCAATATTTTAATAGTATTTTTAAACCTACTATTATAAAGATACCGACAACGATAAGACTAAAAACTCCGTAATATATTATTGTAGCGGTTATTGCCATAAGTAATCATCGAATAATTGTAAACAAATTAATTATAATATTTTTAATATATAAATATTTTTAAGAAATTATCATATTTTTTTAACATCTTTCTTGTCGAATATTAAAGCGCTCTTAACTTCAATTACTTTATTAATTTCTCTTAACTCTTTATAGAGATAACCGAGGTTTTTAACCGAGTTTATGTCGGACGGATCCAGCTCTAAAACTCGCTTGTAAGCTTTTTCTGTCCTTTTGTAATCTCCTTTATTATAACAAATGATCGCAAAACGCCTCCACACGGTTGGGTTGAAATTAGTTTTTAGCGCACGCTCAAATTCCTCCTCGCTTGAAAGTAGTTTTTTAACGTCGATTCTTATTAATTTTGTATAGCAATCGCAACAAAAAAATTGTAAGTAGGGATTGTCCCAAAGCCTATGCATTTTCTCTTCAGGTAAGAGAAGGTTTGCTTTTTCGAATTCGTCATAATCTAATTGCCTTTTGCACTGCCAGCAAAGTTTTTCATTTAGAGTCATTTAATCTTAAAAAATTAGTATTATTCATTTTAAATATAATAATTATCTTTTAAAAACTAATTTTATTCGCAAAAAAAGAATTCTATAGCAAAATAAAGACTTAATTAATTGGTTTGAATTAAGAATTATAACATTAAGTATGTAATTCAAATTAACTTTCTTAAATCCATTTCTATCCCCTTTTTGTAATAAATTTTGTTGAATATACAACCATCCGCTATTTTTTTTTGCCTTATCGATATTCAATTTTTTCATTCTAAGGCAAACCATTGAGAATAAAAAGAATTTTCAAAACTTGTTAGATATCGTGCTCTTCTCTCAATTTAAAAAGAAATATAGATCTTTTAACAGAAAAAAATTAGAAAATACTATCTACTGTAAAGGAGCGAGTATTCTTGGGCGATCTGGACAAATATTTATAAAACGAGCCATTCCTTCAATGGATTTTTAATAGGAGGTCCTAAAGATTGAAAAGAAGGATGCTTAAAATGTTCATCGCAAGTATATAAAACATTAACATCTTTATAAAGCGGTAAAACACAAAGAAAATCCCAAATATGTATATTACTTCGATTACTAAGATTGATCGCCTGTTTTAAATTTTCGGGGGTAATTTGATGCCAATGCATAAATTTTGCTTGTAATAATTTAAAGCAATATTCTTGAACAAATTCTTTTGGCAATCGCATTCCACGAAATCCCAATACATGATAAATTTCACTAAGTTGATGATATGTCATAGAAATTTCGTTTTGACTAATTTTTTGCGTTATAAAATCGCTAGAGAGTTTATGTAATTGAAGTGCTCTCTTATAATCAGAATTATTTGGGGTTTTTGAAGGATTTGGGGCTTTTTGGGCAAAAATCCAAAGTTCTGTATCAATGAATATTGCCAATTTAACCACCAATATCGTCATAATCGTATTCTTTAAAATCTTCGGGTTTAGCGCCAAAAAACTTCTGTTCTATTAAAGAAAGAAATGATTTCCTATCTTTCTCTATTTCTGCCTGTTCTGTTTTTTTATCTAATAATTCGTTTTTTTCTAGCATGTGTATAATAGCCTCTTCTAAAGTAATTCTCTTACCCCTTTGTTTAGCTAATTCTCCTACTAATCGATGTAATCGTTCCAAAGTTGATTTCGAAACTTTAATTGTTGTCGTTTTACTCATATAATATATAAAGTATATAAAGTATATAAAATATACCGAAATTCTAACGAAATTTATAATAAAGAAAAACGATAGAAAAGCAATATATGATTTAAAAATTTTTAAAACTTCTTATTCCTTGAATCCAAAATACAATTATTTTTTTTCCCTGAAGGATTCTTTAAAGTATTATAATATTAATAAAAAAAGATTTAAGTTTAAATTAAGAAATCCTATCATTTCCTTATTTTTCTTGCCATATTTCGTTTTTGAATATATTCAATGCGATTAGGAAGAACCATATATCAATGCCCCATATAATTATAAATTCCATTGCTAAAAAAAACGGTGGGGCAGGTTCTACATAAAGAAGTACTAGAGCAAGTACTATCCAAATTATATCGATAAGAATTATTAAAAAACCGAAATATCCAATTGATTTCTCGTAGTCTGGATGCTTAATTATCTCAATAGATATCAGAATTATAGCTGGGATGGAACCTAGAAAATATACTGATGCCCAAAATAGATGTTCGTAAAGAAACTCTTCCGAATAAATACCACACATTAACCAACCAAAACCTAAAATAATACCGAAAATTTGACCTATGATTAGTTTAACATTTTTCTGCTGATCTTTTTTAAAATATGTGTAAAGTCCCCCAAAAAACATAATAACCGCAAGGCCTTGGATAATTTGACCGGCATTGTAATAGGCAGCGCCTTCTGCTGTGTTGTAACCTTGACTTGAATTTCCTAGGTCGCTGTGATAATTCGTGAATATGGAATAAGCACCAGAAGTCTCAGTAGGCCACAAGAGACAAGCCGTGAGAATAAAAAGCAATTCCATAAGTAATATCAAAATACCAAATATAACGCTCAATGGCCACTCAAAAATATTTTTCTTCATATCATCACTAAGGGTTTATATGTTAATTTATTAAATTCTTAAAATTTTTAATATGAATATAACTTTTATCTTTATCGTTAAAAAATTTCTTATTGACCATTAAATAAGTGATGAAAATAAGCGAAAAGATGAATTTTTTGTTTATAATTACTGATCAACAGCGCAAGGATCATTTGAGTTGTTATAACGATAAAATGGTCTTAAAAACTCCTAACATCGACAAAATCGCGAATGAAGGCGTGAAATTTACTAATTTTTACTGTAATAACCCTATTTGTATGCCAAATCGAAGTACTATTTTTACCGGACAATACCCTTCTGTTCACGGAGTTACTACGAACGGCAGAAACTTACCTCAAGGGACTAAAACTTTTGTCGACATTTTGTTGGAATCTGGATTTTATCACACTGCAAATTTTGGAAAGATTCATTTAAATTATTTTGGGATGCCAAACAAGCAATTTAATAGAGTTAAAGAAAGCCAAGAGTTTGCCCGACCTAAAGATTATAAAAAACTAACGAAATATTCGCCTTATTTCGGATTAGAAGAAGTAAAGATCGTCTCTGGACATGGAATATTTTGCGGACACCCAGATTATCTCAATTGGGTTGCGTCGAAAGTAAAACTCGACGAAAACCTGCAATTAAAGATGAACGTAAAACCAACAGACACAGATAGAGATATTTTACGAAAATTTAGCAAGTTAATGATTCCCTCTAAAGAGCAATCTTTCTTAAATTTACAAGTGTTACATCATAATGTGCCAGAAGAACTTTATTCCACCACCTTTGTTAAGGAACATACTATTAAATTCTTAAAAGATTTCGCAGATGGTAAGTATTCGAAAGATAGATTCTTCGCTTTCTGCTCGTATGGAGACCCACACCATCCATTTTCGCCACCAGGGAAATATTTTGATATGTATAAACCAGAAGATATAATTTTGCCTAAATCTTTTAACGATAAACACGAAAAGAGCCCATCGTTTATGAAGAAACATTATGATGAGACCGTAAATACTGATGGACAACAAAAGGTCTTTTTCCTAATCCTAAGGATGTAACCGAACTTGACGCTAAGCGCGTGATTGCCGCTTCGTATGGAATGGAAAAAATGATTGATGACGCTGTAGGAGAAATCTTAGATGTCTTAGATAAAACCGGTTTAGCAAAGAATACTGCTATTATTTATACAACTGACCACGGTGAACTTGGG